>NZ_JACJPU010000015.1:0-103270 GCF_014696235.1 Sphaerospermopsis sp. FACHB-1194
CCGGAAAAAGTGTGCATTTTTTGGGATTTCAAGAGATGGCAAAGAAATTTTCAAATCTCCTCCTGACTCCTGACTCCTGACTCCTGACTCCTATGCCCTCACGGAAAGACTTTCTCAGCAACCCCTATTTATGTTCAATCTAATGGATATTTACCAATTAAAGAATATCGTCATAATTATCCAACCGAAAGAGCAAATGTTGTAGCTGAAGTCCAGTTTACTTGGCGACAAGTAAAAAAAATCGCAATTCCTATTAATCTAACAGTAGATGACGCAACAACTGATGCCGCTATTAACAGATTTACCACTCAAGCAGTTGATGGTTATGATTTGCTGATGCTTGAAGCTATTAGCAAAGCAGGAGCAGGAACAGTTAAGATTATTACTGATGATATGGATTATAGTGTTGTTCCAGGTATTCAGGTGTTTACTAGCAACAAATATGTCATTCAAGATGCTGCTATTCAGAAGAAGTTAGTAGTGCGCTAATTATAAATTAGGTTTACCTACCCAACATTTTATCCCTTAAATGCTTGATGCGATCGCGCAATTTTGCAGCTTCTTCAAACTCCATCTTTTTCGCTGCTTCTTTCATCTGTTTTTCCAACACAGTAATTAACTCTGGAATATCCTCCAAAGCAAATTCATCAATATGTTCATCAACCACTTTTAAATCACTCGCATTCAACCGTCGGGAAACATCCAAAAATGATAAAATTGCATTACTTGATTTCTTAACAATGGGTTTTGGAGTAATTCCGTGCAGTTTATTATAAGCCATTTGAATACCCCGTCTTCGATCAGTTTCTTCAATCGCTTTAATCATACTATCCGTCAAATTATCAGCATACATAATTGCCTTACCGTTGATATGACGCGCTGCACGGCCAATAGTTTGAATTAACGAACGTTCTGCACGCAAGAAACCTTCTTTATCTGCATCCATAATAGCCACCAAAGAAACCTCTGGTAAGTCCAAACCTTCCCGCAATAAATTCACCCCTACCAAAACATCAAACTTCCCATTTCTTAAATCTTGTAAAATTTCAATTCTTTGAATAGAATTAATCTCAGAATGTAAATATCTAACTTTTATTCCTCTCTCTTCCAAATATTCTGTTAAATCTTCCGCCATTCTTTTAGTTAACGTAGTAATTAAAACCCGTTCTTTTTTATCAACTCTATCCTTAATTTCTCCTAATAAATCATCAACTTGACCTTCCGTGGGACGAACAAATATTTGTGGATCAACTACTCCAGTAGGTCTAATTACTTGTTCTACAATCTTATCTTCAGAAACTTCAATTTCCCAACTTCCAGGAGTTGCAGAAACGAAAATACATTGATTAACCTTTTGCCAAAATTCCTCAGCTTTTAAAGGACGGTTATCAGCAGCACTAGGAAGACGAAAACCATGATCAATTAAAACTTTTTTCCGTGCTTGATCACCGTTGTACATTCCGCGAATTTGTGGTACTGTAACGTGAGATTCATCAATTACTAATAACCAATCTTTGGGAAAATAATCAATTAAACATTCTGGTGGTTCTCCCGCTTGTCTCCCTGCTAAATGACGAGAATAATTTTCTACACCGTTACAATATCCCACTTCTCTTAACATTTCAAGATCATAACGAGTCCGTTGATCTATTCTTTGTGCTTCTACTAATTTTCCTAATTCTTCTAATTTTAATTTCTGTGATTTTAATTCCGCAGCGATATCAGCACAAGCAATTTCTAAACGTTCTTCTGGGGTGACAAAGTGACGCGCAGGATAAATATTGACTTTTTCTAAACTGCTGAGAATTTCTCCAGTGATAGGATCAATATAACGTATTGCGTCAATTTCATCGCCGAAAAATTCAATTCTAATTATTCTATCTTCGTAAGCTGGCCCAATTTCTAAAACATCACCACGAACGCGAAATTTACCTCTTCCCATTTCTACATCATTGCGGCTATATTGCACAGATGTTAAATCTCTTAAAACTTGCCTTTGGTCAACTTCCATACCTATTTCTAGTTTAATTGCGGCTTTGAGGTATTCTGCGGGCATCCCTAAACCGTAAATACAACTAATGGAAGCAACAACAATTACATCACGCCTTTCAAACAGAGAACGAGTTGCAGAATGTCGCAGCATATCTATTTCATCATTGATCGCTGCGGTTTTTTCGATGTAGGTATCAGTGACGGGAATATAAGCTTCTGGTTGGTAATAGTCGTAATAGCTAACAAAATACTCGACTGCGTTATGGGGGAAAAATTCCCGTAACTCGTTACATAACTGGGCTGCTAGGGTTTTATTATGTGCCAGAACTAGGGTAGGTTTACCAACTTTTTCAATAACTGCGGCGATAGAAAACGTCTTACCCGTTCCCGTAGCACCGAGTAAAGTTTGATAACGATTACTCGCTTGGATGGTTTTCAAAAGTTGAGCGATCGCCTGTGGTTGATCACCTGTTGGAGTAAAAGGAGCTTGCAGATTAAATTCCATGATCACTGTTTCGTTAAATCTACCCTTTCCTATAGTAGCGACATCCTATATGGTCTACCATTTCTTGCGTAGGGGTAATTCATGAATTACCCCTACTTCTGTTCTACGCTGCGTCAGTCCTCAAGAGGTCGGGGATCTGAAAGCAATCAAGATTTAGCAATACTTGTTTACATAAATTAATAGTTTAAGTTTACTTATGTATCACTTTTGAAGAAACTTATATATATGGGTTGTTTTTTAGAGTTAAACTCTACATATATTAGGAAAAAATACCTTTCCTTAATTATTGTAAAATTCACGTAACCAGCTAGATGCGTTAGTTTACAAAGCATCTTAGCAGCAAAGGAGATAAAAAAGTGGAAGAAAATAACCAAGGTAATACAGAACAAGCTTCTCAAGGAACAATTGTAGTCGCTGGGGAGCGTCCTATTGGTAGCAGTGGGTTACAAGTTGCAGGAACAGTATCAATTGCTGGTTTACGTCCTATCAGTACAAGTAGCTTACAAGTAGTTGAAACATATAATGCAATGGGTATTCGTCCCATTGGTGCCAATACCTTCAGCGTTGTAAACAGTATCAACTTATCCGGAAATCGTCCCATCGGTTCTAGTGCGTTGGTAGTTTCCGAAAACTATTCAATTTTTGGTAATCGTCCAGTAGCATCAAATACAATTGATGACTCTGATATTTTGATGGGTTTTCTAGACTAATTTACCAAAATTATCCTCATACTTTTATCAATTGATAATTGACAATTGACAATTGATAATTGTTTCATTCAAGACTTCCGCCGTGAGCGTCAGCCATACGGTTTAAAAGCTCCCCTTTCCAGGGGAAAAAACCAAAAAAAATCCGCTTTTTCAATCCTCTTCCTTGAAGAGAGAGGTCATTTTCAATTTTTCCCAGTCTTATTCATAAACTGGGATTTTTTATGGGAAAAATGCCAAAATCAAGAATCAGAATATTTGCTTATTTAGGGTTTGCTGAATAAACCTAAAACCTTGATATATCAAAGGTTAGAGGCTGATAAACACAGAAATTAGTGCAAGGGTTTTGAAGGGTATACCGGAAAAAGTGTGCATTTTTGGGGATTTCAAGAGATGGCAAAGAAATTTTCAAATCTCCTCCTGACTCCTGACTCCTGACTCCTGACTCCTGACTCCTATGCCCTCACGGAAAGACTTTCTCAGCAACCCCTATTTATTCCTTTTTGTATAGATATTTAACATCAACTGTATACCTGATGGTGGAAGTAATCAGCCTATATTACCGCTAGTGTGGAATAGTAATTGCAAACAAATAGGACAACAAATGACTTTAGAAGAAAGAGCAAAAGCTACAGCAAAAAATATTGAAGGTAAAGCACAAGAAGCATTAGGAAACGTTACTGGAGATCCAGAAGATAAAACAGAAGGTAAAGCTAAACAAGCAGAAAGCGAAGTACGTCACGCTGTAGAAGATGTCAAAGATAACGTCAAGAAAAAGCTTGATTAATAGTTCGTAGTTGCGATTTATCCCTATAGGTTCGTAGTTAGGGTTTGCTGAATAAACCTAAAACCTTGATATATCAAAGGTTAGAGGCTGATAAACACAGAAATTAGTGCAAGGGTTTTGAAGGGTATACCGGAAAAAGTGTGCATTTTTTGGGATTTCAAGAGATGGCAAAGAAATTTTCAAATCTCCTCCTGACTCCTGACTCCTGACTCCTGACTCCTATGCCATCACGGAAAGACTTTCTCAGCAACCCCTAGTTAGCGATTTATCGCTAAATTCCCATATTTTTTAGGGCTAAAGCCCTAACTACGAACCTTCCTGAAAATAGGACTTAAAAATAGGACTTAAATTTTTATTTGTCTGAGGAGAAAAATTATGAATCTAATTCAGGAGAGTCGTAAAATTTTGACTGCTTTTGTCTTGATTTTAATATTAACTTTAACCTCTGCTTGTGGTGGGGGAAGAGTTGCAGAAGTTGATCGCTCAACGACTCCAGCGGTGGGAAGAGATGTGACTTATGCTGAATTAGAACGTGGTAATACTCCCGCAGGGCAAAATTTTGGTAATTGGGTTGTACAAACTTCTAAGGGGTTAATTACTGATGCTTATGTGCGAGATAATAATAAGCTAGGTGTGGTTATTTCTCCTCAAGTTAGTCCTAATGAAGTGCGTCCTTTAGCGAGTTCTTTGGTACAAGGTTTTAGAAAGAATTTTCCTAATCAGGATGTGAAGGTTTTGGTATATAGTCCTGATAAAAAACTAATTTTGACTGCTGATTATGTTGCTCAGACTAATCAAATTAGGTATAGCTAGGGTTTGCTGAATAAACCTAAAACCTTGATATATCAAAGGTTAGAGGCTGATAAACACAGAAATTAGTGCAAGGGTTTTGAAGGGTATACCGGAAAAAGTGTGCATTTTTTGGGATTTCAAGAGATGGCAAAGAAATTTTCAAATCTTCTCCTGACTCCTGACTCCTGACTCCTGACTCCTATGCCCTCACGGAAAGACTTTCTCAGCAACCCCTAGCTAGGAGGATTGTTTTTCAAATATTAGGAAATTAAAAACCCTAAAATATAGGAGATAATTAAAGTGAGAAGTAGTGAAGAATATAGACGTAATATTTTACAAGATTTGGCGCAGGGAAATGTAGAATCTTTGGATAATCCCAACGCCATGACAACGGATGAGTACGAAACCTTTGATGATTTTGCTCAACGCACAACCAAGGATCAAAGAAGACATTTATTTAATCAATCTTTGCATCCAGAACGTATCCCTCCCAGTCAAATGGATCCGGAATTACAAAAGGCCATTTCTCAAATTAAACCGAATGAAAGAGATGATGTTGCAAGAGCATTTTTCAAACAATTAAAGGAACGAGGACTGGATGAGAAAAGGTTAGAACAGCAGTTAAATCTTTCTACCCATCACCCTAACCGCATGACTGCTGATGATGTGAGTACGCTTGCATCTTTTACTTATCATAATCATCCTGATGTTTTCCGTGATGTGTTAGCAGAACAACCAGGAATTATTAAGTTTTTGAGTAATCCTATTGTGGCAGGAATTATCGGTATTGCGGCGGCTAAATGGTTGGGTGGTCGGAAGTAAGGTTTATGGGTAAAGATTTCAATCCTTACATCTTACAACATACTCGATTAGCTTCCTGAACCGCCTGGGAATTAATTCCCAGTCTTTTCTCTCTGTTCTTGAGATATATAATAGTTGATTAAAAAACATAAAATTGATTACCCAGTCCCCAGTCCCCAGTCCCCAGTCACCAGTCCCCAGTCCCCAGTCACCAGTCCCCAGTCCCCAGTCCCCAGTCACCAGTCCCCAGTCCCCAGTCACCAGTCACCAGTCCCCAGTCCCCAGTCCCCAGTCCCCAGTCCCCAGTCCCCAGTCACCAGTCCCCAGTCCCCAGTCACCTACTCGTTTGGTGGTAAACCATACATGGAACGATATAGACTATCGTACTGTTTAGCAGATTCATACCAACTAAAGTTTTGATTCATACCCCGTTGTTGTAATTCTTGCCATTGGGGTTTGTAACGGAAACCTTCCCAAGCCCGAATCATACAGGTAAATAGGTCTAAAGGTTCATAGCGGTCAAAGCAATAACCTGTACCTGCGGTATTTACGGGGTCGTGGTGGGTGACAGTATCAACTAATCCCCCTGTACGGCGGACGATAGGAACAGAACCATAACGTAAAGCCATCATTTGACTGATACCGCAAGGTTCAAAACGACTTGGCATTAAGAAAGCATCAGTACCGGCATAGATGCGACGGGAAAGAGCATCATTATATAAAAGGTAGGTGGCCATTCTGCCAGGATAGCGGGATGCTAACTGCCACATTTGGGTTTCATAATAGCGATCGCCTGTTCCCAACAACACAAATTGAGCATCTGTATAAGCCATAAAGCGGTCAAGAATTTGGATCACCAAATCTAAACCCTTTTGTTCTACCAACCGGCTCACCATACCCATTAAAAAGGCACTAGAATTAACTTCTAATCCCATTTCTTCTTGCAAGGCAATTTTGTTAGCTTTGCGTTTATCTAAGGTATCGGTAGTAAAAGTTTGATTAATGTATTTATCAGTTGCCGGATCATAAACATCCGTATCTATACCGTTAATAATCCCTGATAACTTGCCACTAATAAAAGACAATAAACCTTCGATTTCTTCACCGTAAGCAGGAGTTTTGATTTGTTCTGCATAGGTGGGGGAAACTGTATTTACCCTGTCAGCAAACTGCACCGCTGCGGCCATAGTGTTGTGTCCTTGCATATACCAGGGACACCAAGTAATTTTCCGTAAATACCATTCCCAAGGTCCTTGATAGGCAAGGTTATGAATAGTAAACACAGTGGTAATATCTGGATCTTGGTGCATCCATACCGGAATCATCCCTGTATGCCAGTCGTGACAGTGGATAATTTCCGGTTTCCAATAATTCCAGGCAAATTCCGCCGCACCGTTAGCAAATAAAGTGAAACGCCAATCTTCATCTTCTCCGGCATAAATACGACGGGGTGAAAAAGCAGGATGTCCAAATAAATACAAAGGAACATCAGTTCCAGGGAGGACACTTTCATAAACTGAAAAGTCCTGGAACATGGCAAAGCCTTTCCAAATTGGCTCTTTGGGAATTTCCATCTTATCTGGCAGAAAGCCATAATAAGGCAGGAATATCCGTACATCATGCCCCATTTGTCTGAGAACTTTTGGTAATGCACCGACAACATCACCCATTCCACCTACTTTGGCAATGGGAGCAGCTTCCGCTGCAACAAATAAAATTCGCATAATTATTGGTAATTGGTAATTGGTAATTGGTAATTGGTAATTGGTAATTGGTAATTGGTAATTGGTAATTGGTAATTGGTAAAGATAAAATTGATTACCCAGTCACCAGTCACCAGTCCCCATTCCCTTTATGATCCGCGTTTAATCTCGGTGAAGATTTCTTCTAAAATTTCAGTTGCACCTTGTTGACGTAAGGTATTGGCTAGTTGTGTTCCCAGTTGTTCTGCATCTTTGGCTAAACCAGTAACGGTATCTTTTACCAGTTTTTGACCATCTACACTAGCTACAATACCAGTTAGTGTTAAATTATCACCATTGATTTCTGTGTTGACACCAATGGGAACTTGACAACCCCCTTCTAAAGAGCGCAGAAAAGATCGTTCTGCTAAACAGCGATCGCGTGTTTGGGGATGTTGAATAGCTTTGAGAATGGTGATTAGTTCAGCATCATCAGCACGGCATTCTATACCTAAAGCACCCTGGCCAACTGCGTGCAGGGAAATATCAGGGGGTAAAATTTGGTGAATGCGATCGCTCATTTCCAATCTTTCTAAACCAGCTACGGCTAAAATCAAAGCGTCATATTCACCCGCATCCAACTTAGCCATGCGTGTGTTCAGATTTCCCCGCACATCTTTAAAGGTAAAATGGGGGAATTTATGGCGTAGTTGTGCCAGTCTTCTTAAAGAAGATGTACCAATCACCGCACCTGCTGGTAAAGTTTCCAGAGTTTGTCCTTTGTATTGCTCATGGAATACTACCGCATCGGCTGGATTTTCCCGTTCTGTAATTGCTGCTAGTGCCAAACCTTCTGGTAAGTTGGTAGGCAAATCTTTAAGGGAATGAACGGCAAAATCAATACTTTTCTCGATCATTCCCAGTTCGAGTTCCTTGGTAAATAATCCTTTGTCACCAATTTTAGCTAATGCTACATCCAGGATTTTGTCGCCTTGGGTAGACATGGTATGGACTTCAAAATTGATATCAGGATAACTTTTCTGAAGTTGCTCTCTTACCCAGTATGTTTGAACTAGAGCTAGTTGGCTTTTACGTGAACCAATACGAATAGTGCGTGGAGGGCTAGAAACTGAAGTCATAAAACAATTTGTCAAACCAGGCGATAAATTCACATTGATCTAGACTACCGCAGCAAGTGACTTACCGGATGGAATCACTCTCTTTACATTCGGTTACATTTTTCTTATATCAACAGCGGCTACCAGTTTGATAAAACGTTATGTATAACGTTATGTATATTTTTACATATTTTATTTTTCCGCATCTACCTATATGCAGATTTTTTTTAGATACTACAACAAAGATTGATGAGGACTATCTCAATCAAAGAAAAAACAACCGCAGCAACACTAAAAAATCTCTGAAAATTTCTTCCCTTTCTGTCCTTTGCGCCCTTTGTGGTTCAATCATATCAAGTCTCAGATCATTTTATTTATTTCGTGAGATCAAAATAAATTTACACATTAAATTTACACATTGAGAAATTATAGTTTAGGTAAAGGAATAGGAAACAGGAAAATAAATTGTAGTAAATCATCAACCAAAGTAGTCTTGAGAGAGAAGTTGAAATTTTCAAGATATGCTAATATTCAATAATGAACAATGAACAATTGACCATTACTGAAACAATTATCAATTATCAATTATCAATTATCAATTATCAATTATCAATTATCTCTATGATTCGTTCTGCTTGTTTAATTTTTAACCCAGTTGCCGGTCAAGGTGATCCAGACTTTGAATTAGAGCAAATTAGGTCAATATTAGAACCAGAAATTGATTTAGATATTTATCTCACCACTGAAGAAGTTGATGCTGATGAACTCGCACGTGCAGCAGTAGAAAGGGGAGTAGAAGCGATCATTGTTTCTGGGGGAGATGGGACATTATCAGCAGCAGCGGAAGCAGTAGTTAATACTGATATACCTTTTGGGATTATTTCACGAGGAACAGCAAACGCTTTTGCCGCAGCATTAAATATTCCTAATACAATTGCCGCAGCTTGTCAAACCATTTTACAAGGTAAAACTCGCACAGTAGATGTTGCTTATTGTCATGATCATCCAATGATATTATTAGCAGGTATTGGCTTTGAAGCAGAAACTGTAGAAAAAGCAGATCGAGAAACTAAAAATCGTTTTGGGATGATAGCTTATATCTTAGCTGGTATTCAAGAACTGGGAAATTTACAAAGATTTGCTGTGGAAATTGAAACAGAAGATAAGATCATTCAAACTCTTGCATCAGCGGTGACGGTAGCAAATGCAGCACCTCCAACTTCTGTTTTAGCTCAAGGACCTTCCGGGATTATTTATGATGATGGATTATTAGATTTAACAATAGTAGCTCCAGAAACTAAAACAGGTGCGATCGCTGCCACATTTCATTTATTCCAAACTGCTGCTACAGGTACACCAGTGAAAAGAGATGATATTGGTTATTTGCGAGCTAAACAATTTAAAATCACCACAAAACCACCGCAAAAAGTAGTTATAGATGGGGAAATAGTAGGTACAACTCCTGTAGAAATTAAATGTATCCCAGCAGGGTTAACGGTTTTTGTTCCTTATGTAAAAGAAGAAATTCCCACAGAAAAATTAGATGGTTTACCTAACCTAACTGTAGAAATAAAAGAGGAATCTACATAAAAAGTCAGGAGTCAGGAGTCTTAGGGGCAAAGCATTCGGGCGAATAATTATCAATTTTTATCACAATTTTATGGTATAGGGCAAAAAAATAAAAAATTTTAGATTTTAGATTTTAGATTTTAGATTTTAGATTGTGCTAAATGAAAACAATCCAAAATCCAAAATCTAAAATCCCAAATTCAGAACTTCTGACTTCTGAATTATTAACCTATGATTAACCTAAAAGTTGTTGTTTGAATGCACTAACTTTGTGGGATAATTCTTGTCGAGTTTCCGCTTTCAGGAGATAACGGAAGACAAACCACATAGCATAGAATATGCCAATTAGCTCAAAAATGGGAGCTAATAAAGGCACACCATTAACAGCATCTAAAACGGAGATCGCCACCTTAACCGTAACAAAGGCAGACAAAATTAACACAATTGTTAAGATAGCTTGCTGATTTTTAGCAAAAAAACTACCCACATAATTTGGTAGTTGATCTAATAAGTCAACTATTTGTGAGCTAATTCGTTGCCATTGACTGTTAGGCGCTTTAGCTGGTTGCAGTTTAGGCAAATTTCCAGTTTCTGCACCTTCAAGAGATAATACCCCTGGTGGTGAAACGGAAGTAGCAGAGTCTTGCTGTTGTTGAGTTTCCATAATGTTTGCCATTTGGCACAACAGTGTTGATAAGTGACTGGACGTAAATCAATATAACAGTCTTGACTCAGAATACCAAGTCAAAAATATTTCAGTTTGTATCTTGATTACTGAGGATTGACCAGAAAAACTTATTTCAGTCCATCAACTTAGAGATATTAACAGATATTAATTGTGAGCAGTTTTACCTTCCTGGTTGTGCGACTGTTGCATTAACAATTACATTTCTCACTCCATTAATTTCTTTAGCCAAAGGTTCAATTTTAGCTAACTGATCCTGATTATTTACAGTCCCTGATACAGTAACAGTACCATCATCGGTAGCTTTAACTGTTAATGCACCACCAGGAATATTAGCTTCTAACTTAGAACGGACTTCACTAGCTAAGTCTGCTGCTGTTCTTTCTGTACGATCAGTAGTTAGCAGATTTCGTTCTTCACGAGCGCGAATATCAGCGTTGAGTTGTCTTCTGCGAAGTTCACTTTGAGCGTCTTCTTTAGCTTCTTGTCTGGTTTCTGCTGCTGGACTGACTGGAACTTCTCCTTCTCCCGGTTCAGGTGCAGTCACAGTTGTTTTAGCGGTATTATCACAAGCAGCACTAAAAAGTAAAAGTGAACCTATTAAGAATGAAGTTAACTTTTTCATTGGTTTATTGTTTGATTTTGATATAGCAAAATTCAGGAGGCAGGAGCAAAATTTAAACTGTTAATTTTATTGCTCCTCAAATGTGGTGAAACTAATGGGAATTAAACTGTTTTTTGGCGATGGTCAATAATAATTACTGGTGCTTCTCCAGCAAAATCACCATGAACGGTTTCTGTAGGTTTGACAGTTTCAAAACTGCGTTGATGTTCACTCGGTTGATATTCGTTGACATCACGGGCATCATAAATATCAAATTCTTCAATTCCCAAACCTTTGAGGATAGTTTCAGCCTGGTGAATTTGTACTTGAGTACCATCAACAATGATTAAATAATGACCTCTTTGGAAGCGATCGCTATAAACTCGCGCTCTTTCTTCAGGAATACCTAAACCAATTAACCCCCCTGCAATACCTCCCACTGCTGCACCGACAACACCACCGGTTAAGGTTGTGGCTAAAGCAGTTGCTACCGCACCACCAGCCATGACAGGTCCAACTCCAGGAATTGCTAAAGTTCCCAAACCAACTAATAAACCACCTATACCACCAATTGCACCACCTGTAGCAGCACCGGCTTTTAGTCCTTCATCTGCTTTATTACCCTCTAAATTCCTTTTTTCACTGTTGTCTGTGTCTTTAGCAATAAGGGAAACTTGGTTCATGGGAAAACCAGCATTTCTCAAGTCTCTGAGTGCTGTTTCTGCATCACGACGATGGGAAAATACACCAACTGCTCTTTTAGTAGTTTGTAAAGGTGCTGGCGAAGGTGCTTTTACATGACCATTTGCTTCGTAAACTTGCCATTGTTTAATTCCATGTCGGTTGAGAATAGTTGCAGCCCGGTGAATATCGGTATCTGTACCACCAGCGATAATGATATAGTCTCCTTGATGGATGCGTTCGTTGTAAAACTGAGTTTGATGATCGGGAATATTAAAACGAGTAGACTCAAAGCGATCGCTCCAATGAACACCCCCAAAAGCATCTCTGTGTTGACGTTCTCTGTGTATTAAAGCAATTTGGTTCAAGGGAAAACCTGCATTTCTTAAATCATTAATAGCAGTTTCCGCATCTTGCAGCAGTGAAAAATAGCCAATTGCATATTTAAGAACAGTCGTTTCTCTATGAACAGTTGTTTCTTTAGGAACAGTCGTCTCTCTAGGAACAGTTGTTTCTTTAAGAACAGTTGTTTCTTTAGGAACAGTTGTTTCTCTAGGAACAGTTACATCCTGATGAACAACTTCTGTAGTTGGTTGTTTACCATCCGGTTGATCATAAACTTCAAATTCTTCTATTCGCCAATGATGCAGAATTTCTTTAGCTCTAGCAATTTCCGCATCTGTGCCATCAATAATGACTAAATATTCTCCTCTCTGTACTCTATCATGATAAATTTTGGCTTTTTCTTCGGGAATTCCTAAACCAATTAACGCACCAATTAAACCTCCCGCCGCGGCACCAATACCAGCACCAGCAAGGGTTGTTATTAAAGCTGTAGCTGTAGCACCAGCCAACATAATTGGACCGACTCCGGGAATAGCTAACGTTCCTAGTCCTACTAATAAACCAGTTATACCACCTAAAACACCACCAGAAATTGCCCCAATTGTTGCACCTTCTTCCGCCTGATCACCAACTTTCTCACGGACTTGATGACCAGCAATTTCTTCATTTTCGTGATGTCTAGCGATAACAGAAACTCTTTCCATTGGAAAGCCTGAATGTCTCAATTCATGTAGCGCCTGTTCAGCATCATGGCGATCTGGAAATACGCCTACAGCACGCCTATCTATACCTATAACCATGCTTTATATTCCTCCAACAGCAAAACAGAAATCTTTTGATATTCCTGTTATTTTTGAATGACTTTAAGGCCATAACTCTATTACTACGTTTTTGAATGCAAGTATCATCAATCTCTTGGATGAAGTTATATTTATGCCATTGGTTATAAGAAAATCGAGTGAGCCGTGGTATTACCTGCACAAATAGCTAAACCAGAAGACTTTTATACTTGGGGTGTAGCAGCAGCAGAAAAAGGTAATCTCAAACAGGCTATTGATTATTTTAGTCAAGCGATCGCTCTCAAACCAGACTATGCAGGTGCTTATTTATCCCGTGGTGTAGCTATTTAGGGGTTGCTGAGAAAGTCTTTCCGTGAGGGCATAGGAGTCAGGAGTCAGGAGTCAGGAGTCAGGAGTCAGGAGTCAGGAGTCAGGAGTCAGGAGTCAGGAGTCAGGAGTCAGGAGTCAGGAGGAGATTTGAAAATTTCTTTGCCATCTCTTGAAATCCCCAAAAATGCACACTTTTTCCGGTATACCCTTCAAAACCCTTGCACTAATTTCTGTGTTTATCAGCCTCTAACCTTTGATATATCAAGGTTTTAGGTTTATTCAGCAAACCCTATTTACTAAGTAATCCCTAAATATTCACACCTATTAATTGAAATGCCTGTTTAATATTTGCGGATAGTTGCAATCTTGGGGACGTTGCAGACAAGGTATATAATTTGATAGCTTGACTATAAGCAGATAACATTTCTCTGCTATTTTCTATTTCCCCATCTTGATTTTTAATATTCATTAATACCCAACCTAGATTATGATATGCTTCTGCATAATTGCCATTACATTTAATGGCTTTTTCTAGATATAACTTAGCCTGATTCCATACTCCTATTTGGGCGTATAAAGTACCAAGACGAAAGTAAGGAAAGGCTAGGGGTGGGAATGTTTGTAAATAATTTTCATATATTTGAATAGCACTTTGATAGTTTTTTAAATTCTCTTGAGTAATCCCATAATTAAGTAATACCCAACCAGGAATAGATGTTTGATGAGATGTTTGATGGGCAGCTTTTTCAAAACTGATAAGTGCATCTTGCCATAAGTATTGATTCCCTTGTTTCCAACCTTTTAAACCCCAAGCTATACTACTATTAGGTACTTGGTGAATAAATTCTGCAATTCTTCTATCTACATCATTAGCTTGTTTAGTGACAACGGCTTTTTCTAAAGCAATAATTAAATAAGGATATAAACTATTTTGTAAGTTAGTTTGTAATTGCTTTTCATGATGATTTAGCTGATTTTGTACTTGATTATTTACTTGATTATTTACTTGATTATTTAATTTAAATATTGCTTGAGTAGCTTTACGGATCGCTAACTTCCATTGTTGTTGCTGTACATATATCCATGATTGCAAACTTAAAGCAAAAGTACAATCTGGTTGGATTTTTAATACTGTATCTATGGTTTTTTCGGCTGCTGCTAAATTACCAGATTTAGCTAATGCCCACGCATAATTAGCTTGTATCCAAGTTTCATTAGGAGATAAATTAACAGCTATTTGTAAATTTTTTACCGCTTCTTGCCAATTGTTTCGACGGCAATTAATCAATCCTAAAACTCCGTATCCTCTGCCATCATTTGCTTGTAATTTAATGGCATTTTGAGCATCTATTTCTGCTTCTTGTTCATCAATATATATTTGTAATAATGCTAGTTCTACGGCTGCTTCCCCGTTTTCTGGTTCAACTGACAAATATTTTTGATATGCTTGGACTGCATCATTTAATTTACCTTGTTTTACTAATTCTTTAGCCCGTTGATGTTGGGGAGAAATAAATTTACCTTGGAGTGCCGCTATTAATTCATTAGCAGTTTGAAATCTATCTTCTATTCTAAATTGCATTCCTGTTAATATGACTTTTTCCATTAAAAGACTTAAATCAGGGCGGAGTTGTCGCGGTGCAATTAATGGATCTACTAATGTTACTAATGTATTTAAGGCACTGTTTTGTAAAAATGCACTAGCCCTTTCTGTGGCTTCTGTGGGTAATTTTCCCGTGAGTAATTCATACATTGATGCACATAAAGCATAAATATCAGTACCAGGGAATCGTTTACCTTTTTGAATATATTGTTCATAGGGTGCATATCCCGGTGTTAAAATTCTAGTCATATCTCCAGTTTGACCGGCTATAAATTCTCTGGCTGCACCAAAATCAATTAATACCGCTTGATCTGGATCTACAATGATAATATTTTCGGGTTTGATATCTCGATGTAATAAATTATGACTGTGAATTACTTTTAAAGCTTCAGCAATTTGCAGAAAATAATTTTTAACTCGATTTTCTGCTAATATTCCTTCTGTTGCTAATATCTGATCTAAGGATTTACCAACCAGTAATTCCATGATCATGTATGCAGTGTTATTTTCTAAGAAATACTCATAAATTTTAGCGATATTTGGATGTACACATTGTTGTAAATAGTTGGCTTCTATTTGGAATCTTTGCAGTTGTTCTTGACGCTGTACGGGAGTAATTGACATTGGCCACAAAACTGTATTACCTTGTCTGGCTGCATTTTCTGGCCATAGTTCTTTGATGGCAACTTTTGCGGAATTTTGTAAATATGTTGCCGCATAAGTAATACCAAATCCACCTTGTCCTAAGACATTTTCTATTCTATATCTACCATTGCCAATTAATGTTCCTGGGGATAAATGCAGATTTGATGTAGGGGAATGGGGGGTTAAAGGTGTACCGCAAGCAATACAAATAGTAGCATGATCTACATTATCAGTGAGACAGGTGGGGCATTGCATAGATGTTAATGAGTAATGGGTGATTGGTGATTGGTGATTGGTGATTAACTAAAGATAACTAACTAAACATTGTATTGCTAACAGGGTAGCATTATCAGATGCACCTCGTTCTAATACTTGGTTAATAGTAGCATTTACGGCTGTTTGTAAATTTGATTGATTGGTGAAATTTTCCGCTAGTTCAGTTTGAGAAACTAAGTCCCAAACACCATCGGAACATAGTAAAATGATATCTTGATCTGCTAATTTCATTGTTAATTCTGAGGTTGTTTGTCTTAAATCTTGAACGTAATCATGGCTTAATCTCTTTTTTCCGCCGATGGATTTGGTGAGGACGTTTCTATCTGGATGTGTGGTAATTTCGGCTTCTGTAATTTGTCCACTAGCTAATAATATGGCAACGAGGGAATGATCTTGACTCAGTTGTTTTATTTCTCCTTGACGTAGTAAATAAATGCGACTATCGCCCACATGACTGATCATCAATTGTTGGGATATGGCAAAAATTACGCTGAGGGTTGTTCCTCCTTCTTTAACTTGGTTGGATACTGTTTCATTTGCTTGTGTAAATAAGGAGGTTAACCATTCTTGATATTGTTCTTTGGTTTGATTTGTTGGAGGTATGGGTGTTTCTAATATGGTTTTAATTGCTAATTTACTGGCTAATTCTCCTTGGGACATTCCTCCCATACCATCAGCGATCGCAGCTAAAATTATAGTTTCTTGACCACTGTTTTTTTGTTGTTTAATTCCATAGTTATCTTCATTCTTCAGGCGGTTTATTGATAATCCTACAGTAGACAAACTGGCTACTTCCCAAGTAATATCTGGTATGCTAATTTCTTGACGGGTATTAACTAATATTGTTAATAATTGTTCTAATGTAAATCTTTCTTCCGGGATGGGAGATAAGCAAATCTTCAGGATTTGATACAGGTGAGGAATGGGTTTGATTTGTATTTCTATAGTGGGATCGTTAGGTAGATTTTGGTTGTGAATTATATGATATAATAATCCTGCTACTGTGTAACTACTCATTGTTTCTTGAATAGGATATTTACAGTATGCTAATTCAGGGGCGCAATAGTTTCCCATTAAGCCAATATTGAGATTTTCACCGACAGGATAGGCGCTAGTTAAATCAAAGAATTGGATGGGTGTTCCTATTTGCATAAATTGGGGTATTATATTAATAATACACCATTTTCTTTGATGTAAATAGCGGAATAATTGACAGATTTGGCTGGTAATTAATAATGATTTTTCTAGGGTATGTTCGGTTTGTAGCCAAGTTTCTAAGGTTTGATTTTCGTGGGGAAGGTAGGTTAATAGTAGGAGTTTTTGATTGGATGTGTTGGTGATGATTTCAGTTTCTGGATAATATTCATCTGCTAAATATTCCTCTTCTAAAGTTTCATCTGCTAAATATTCATCTGCTAAAGTTTCTGTTTTGAAAATTTCTGATTGTGTATCTATTTCTGTGTTATCAGCAATTGGTAAATGAGAAACTTGAATATTTATATGATCTTCTATGGTGTGCGCTAGGAGTGGAGAAATTAATTTATAATCTCCTAATTGGTTTCTTAATTCTAATTCTCGGTTGAGGGCGCTGTCAGTTCCACCTATTCTGAGTAACCCTGGTTTTTCAGCAGCTATGATGTTAACTTGAAAGTAATCAATCTCAGGTGTGATTTGTCCTAAGTAGGAGATGATTTCTATTTGCAGGTTTTGGATTTGACAACAGATGTTTTCTTGAATTATTAATGGCGATGGATTTGTAATTTCACTCATTTTTTTTCACGCGCCAGACGCAGAGTTACAAAGAGAATAAGAATAAATACCCGATTTTTAGGTTATTAAATTTTGCGGGTATTTAGGTGGTATTTTTAGGGGGTATTTTTAGGTGGTATTTAGTTTTAAGCTGTTACACAGCTAAATTGTATAATCCTAATATTCTGAACTCTTGTTTAACAGGCAAGATGCCTGTTCCACTTATACAAATTAAATGCACAACAGCTTAACTTGAAAAAGGAAGTTTGATTTTTCATATTTTTCATAAGGTTTGAAATAGAAATCTAACTTTACCAAATGCTATTTCATCACCAGAGTTTAAGGGGGTGGGTATGGTAATTCTGGAACTAAAGCGCGTTTGTCCTTGGGATTTGATAAATATACCATTGGTAGAACCTAAATCTTTGACTTTCCATGTTCCTAGTTCATGATAAATTTCGCCATGATTACGAGATACTGTTTCTCCTCCAAAAAATGTTTCTAAATCTATATCTACTGGTCCAACGTCAGGATCAAATATACCTACTATGGCGTTATTCTCTATGAGAAATTCTGGAATGGGGGCGTTAATTTGTTTGCATATTATTTTAGCATTGGTGGATGTATTTGTAGTGAATGTATTAGTAATTATGGGATAGTTAGGTTGTGGTAGGGGTGGTTGAATGACTGTAGGTGCTACGCTTGGTTCTATGATTGGTGAGGGTTTGATTGGTGAGGGTGTGATTGGTGAGGGTGTGATTGGTGAGGGTGTGATTGGTGGGGGTGTGATTGGTGGGGGTATGATGATAGTTTGCAGTTCTGAACCGCAAGCGTTACAAAATTCTGAGTTGTCTGGGTTTTGATCATAGCCACAAGCTGTACAAGTAATCATGGTTTTTTCTCCTGAATTTCAATTATTAATTGTTTTCGTGCAAGGTTTTACAGCCACCCCTAACTCTGAATTAGGAATTATCAATTATCAATTATCAATTATCAATTACTATGTTCCTGTGAGTTTTCGCATTTCTTCTTCTGATGGCATTTCATTAATATCGTCACCCATTTTCACGGTTTTACCTTTTGCACCCATTTTGACTGTTTTCCGAGTTCCTGGTGAGATTTTTCGGGTTTTACGCAGTTCTGCTTGGGCGTTATTTAAGGATTCTGTCATGTCTGTGTTGCCGATTTTAACTGTCATCCGTCGGGCTGTTTCTAATATCTGTTCGGCTTTTTCTGGGTCTTTTTCTGCTATTCTAGTAGCTTGATCAACTAAGTTAGATATGTTGCATTGTTGTACATAATCCATGACTTCTTTATTAACTTGGGCTACATTTTGTTCTCCGGGAATAAATTGAATAATTAGGTTTTGTGGTGGTAGTTCACCACGGATTTTTTGCCCAGGAATGTCATACGTTAATCCTAGTTGGGCAATACGTACACGAGAGGCGGGGCGGTTATTAATGGTAAATTCTAAAATAAATATGGTTTCGTCATTAGCGATCGCATTTCCTAATGGATAAGGATCTTGATTGAGAGGAAATTCTGCTTGGGTAGGATAAGCACGAACTACGCGGGTTAGTTCTACTCCTTTGACTGTTTTTACTGTTAAGGCTAAATTGGTGATAACTTCTTGTTGGGCTTGGCTATATTCAGCGATGATTTTATGAGGTAAATCTAAAATTGATGTTTCTGTACCTTTGGCAATTCCTGGTACTATATATAGTAATGTTCCTCCTGTAAAATCGCTAAGATGAGTCAGTAAATCTTCGTTAAATTCTTCCCCTACTCCTAAGGCTGTAATTGGTATATTATTAGTGGCTAAATTATTAGCAATTGACCGACATTGATCTTCATCAAATGTTTGTCCATCGGTAAATAATAGGATACGTTTGACTGTCATTTGTTGTTCACTTAACAAATCAAATGCACTCCGTAATCCTAAACCCATGCGTGTACCACCGGAAAATTCTCTCAGGTTGTTAATGGCGGTTTCTAGTTTTTGGACTTCTGTAGCACTGGTTAACCCAATAATTTGGGAAGCATTATCATCAAATTGGACTATGGCAATGCGATCGCTTGTTGTTAATTTTCCTGAATTTACTAATGCTAACAAGGATTCAATCACTATATCTATTTTTGATTTTCCCCCTGTGACTTGTTCATATTGTTTCCCATCTTGTTGATAAGTAATACCTGTAGGTTTGACATCTCCTGCTACTACTTCATACATTGATCCACTGGTGTCAATCACAAAGGTAAATGTGGTAGGTGGGCGACTTGTAGCTACATCTTTAATGGGACGTAATTTCAACATCACAAATAATTTTTGTGCTGTGCTGTCTGCTGGCATAAATTCCCGATGGGGAGTAATATTAACGTTAATAGCGTTCTGCATTTTTATGTCCTAATTGAATGATTATTGAATGATTATTGAATAATTAAATAAACATGATTACACAAAATTCAAAGGTGGTAACATCCCAAATTGTGGTTCTATATCTGATATATCTGGGTTAATAATTTTCGGGGTTTCTTGATTGCCGGTTTCTTGTAATTTGTCAATGTTCTCCTCTATCAATAATCTTAAATTGAGAGTTAGGGAACTAAATCTATAACCCTCTTTAATATCTTCTATCCAGGTTTGAATAATGTTATTAAGTTGGTGATCCTTGATTGCTGATAAGCTGAGATTTTGTAATGTTGTACGGATAGTTTCTTTTATGGTGGGAGTAAAAACCTGTTCTGGTGTATCTTCTTGCATGGGGTTTAAATCTAGGGTGTATTCATACCTTTCGTTGGAGTTTTGGATTTTGAGGTAAAATGTATATTTAACCATTATTAGTTAACTATTGATTAGCGGTTTTATCCTTGACTTCTATGGTAATTTGTCCTAGTTTACGAGTATCTCCAATCTTTAAATCTTGAGTTGTTTTCTTCATTTTTTTCATCATCGCATATTCTTGATTAAATTCCATAATAATATTTTCTCCTTCTTTGAAGATTTTAGCAGTAATTGGTGTAAATCCATCAGCAGAATTTACAGGAATTTCCACATTTAAAGATGTACCAATTAAAATTGGTTTTGTTCCTAATAAATATGTTGTTTTTTCGGTGGGTGTCCAATGTACCAATAAATATGGTGCTGATGCTAATTGTTTTTGTTCTATCCACGCTATCATTAAACCAATAAAAAATCCCAGGATAGATGCACCGGATAACCGCCCCAAAATATCACCGAAAATACTAGCAGTAATTAAAAAACCACTAGCACCAATTCCCCCGCCAATTGTTCCTCCTATTAAGGCATTTTTGAGGTTTAAATTAGGAACGAAAAATTTTGTACCTCCTCCTACTAACGCTCCTAAAATTACCCAGCCAGCAATTCTACCAACTTCTAATAATGCTATATTAGATAGAGGTGAAAATATTAAAAATAATAATTGTCCTGTTGTACCTGCTATTGTTCCTGCTATTAAACTACCACTGACGGCAATAATTCCTTTTTTTGTTGTTAATAAAGGTAAACGCATATAGCGGTTTTGTCCCATAATTAAAGCTAGGGATATTCCCATTGCTAAAAATGCTGTCCAACCACTCATACGTAATAATAAATCACCAATACTATAGTTTTCTCTAGAATTAGACTCAACTAATTGTTGATAAATTACAGCTTCTGCGTTGCGAAATGCTTGATCAAATTGACCGGAATTAGCATAAAATACTAAAGAGCGATCGCCTGTAATTTGAGTTAAATAATTAATATCCGCGTCTCCAGTAGCGACTGCAATTAATTTTATTCCTGCGTTTCTAGTTGCTAAGGCTGAATTATAAGCAAAATTGGGATCATCTGGTATACCATCGGTAAATAAAATGATATTATTATTGATGTTCTGATTTAATGTAGTTGTTTGTAATTCTCCTAAAGCTGCATCCATACCTTGAGCCATTGGTGTAGAACCATCTTCTGATAAACTACTAATGGCATTATTTAAAGTGTTAATGTCGTTTGTCAGAGGAGTAACAGTTTTAACGTCTATACCAAAATTGACGACTGCTATTTGATCCGTCTGTAAATTACGACGTTCTATAAATTTACTAGCTGCGGTTTTGACTTCTGTTAATTTGCCATCACTCATACTTGAGGATGTGTCAATTAACAAAACTATTGCTTGGGGTTCGTTTTGGGTAGGTGTATCAGATTTAGTTAAGGCTAAAAATGGTTCTCCTAATAAAATTGCTGCTGTCAAACATCCGCCAGCGCCGTATATTGCAAATAGTAGAGGTTTGTTGTTTTTTAAGCGATTAAGTAGATTAAAAGTTGTCATGGATTTAATTCAGATATTGTATTGGGACTATTTAGCATTTTTTCGTAAACTAAACGCGAGATTTCTGGAAATAAAGTTTTATCTTGAAAAAAACTTGGGTCATCTCCAAAAACAACTAATATATATTTACATTTTCCATCAGGACTAATTATGATAGCTGCGTCGTTACGAGTTTTAGAGTTCCAGCCCATTTTTGAATAAAACTCAACATCTTCAGGTAGTCCCTGACCCAAAAAACCCTCAATAGCATTAAATTGTTTATTTTTCCAAGCTGCTGGCGCTAAATCTCTTTTCATTAATTTTTTCATTTTTCTACTATATTGTTTAGAAATTGATTTTTCGGTATATATTTCATATAATAATCTTGCTACATCATAAGATGTAGTATAATTGCGAATAGGGTTTGTTTCACTACGACGAATTTGTAAATCTCTGCCTACAGGTCCATCATTTTTTTTATAAGAAGTAGGAAACACTTTTTGGCTGATATTAATTATATAATAACCAGCATCTTGAAAAAATAAGTTCATGGCTAAACGCTTTTGCAGCCAGTCTTGTAACTCTTCATCTGATAGAGATTTACCTGATTCTGTTCCTGAGATTTTATCTACAATCACACTAGAAGATTCGTTATCTGAATCCTGAATCATTTTCTTTACATCTTTATCAGAAATGATTCCTTGTTGTAACTGATTACTGTTGTAATTTCCATACAAATAAACCATCCAAAATAATTTTACTACACTTGCAGTAAATCTAGGTTCTTTTGATAAATACCCAGAATAAGTAGGAAATTCTGGCTGATTTATTTGTAATAAACTAACAGATAGTTTATCACTCGGCAAACCTTTATTTTCTACATAATTTACAATTTGATTAACTATGTTGTCTAGATTTTCATTACTTTTAAATTCTGGAGACTTGACATTATAAACTAGACTAGCATATTTATTTGGTAGATTTTCTAAATTATAATCATCAGGTTGAATCAATCTTGTTTCGTTCAGTCCTATACTTGGTGGTGTAAATTGTATAGTATTTTCCATTATTAATGGAGAAGTAGTTGACATTTGTTCTGTTTTTTCTGTTGTTTTTTCTATTGTTTTTTCTGTTATATTTTCCTTTGATAAAGAAACAGGAATTTGACTCTTACTAAAAGGCACAGAAATCTCATTTTTACCACTAATACTAGGATTAGAAGTAACATCTAGTTGAACTGTAGGTAGAGATTTTTCAGATTGATTCGCAATCAATTTATTAACAATAATTATTAACAAGGAAATAGGTAACAAGAAAAGGAAAATCAACCTTTTCAATAATACTTTTTTATTGACTTTATATTTTTTGATCCGAGTTTTATTATTCATCTTGCTACCTTCCTATAATCATAAATTTTCCAAGTTCCGTTTTCTTTTTCAAAAACGTAGATAAAATTATTAGTGTAAGATCCTGAATTTTGTCTATCAATTCCTCTTTTACCGTATAAATACAGTTCCTCGGATACTCTAACTTTTATGTAAGGTAATTTTCCCGAATTAGAAAAATCAATAACTCTTTGTATTTCTGAAGAATTGTATTTGTAATAAGCATCATTTTCTTCTAACCACGCTACTGGTCCATCAGGTTTAGTTGTAAATGTATGTAGTTTTCCTGTTGCTAATTGATCTACCAAGCTAGTATCAAAAGGAGGTCCAAATATCTGAGGTTTTGCTGCATACCATCTTTGGACTAATTCTAATGCTTCTTCTTGAGAAATATCATGTTGTGGCTGTACAGGTGTAGGAGTATATTCAGGTGTAGGAGTATATTCAGGTGTAGGAGTATATTCAGGTGTAGGAGTATATTCAGGTGTATTAGCTCTAGTAGTATTAGGTCTAGCAGTATATTTAAGTGTAGGACTAGATTCAGGTGTAGGAGTATATTCAGGTGTAGGACTAGATACCGCAGTTTCTAAATTTCCTAAACTTATTTTTAAATCAAAAGTTTTTACCCCTTGGGGTGCAGCTACTTGAATAATATATTTACCATTTTTAGGCAATTCTCCACCGTCGATAATTTCATTATTTGGAGTAAACACCCAAAGACAAATATCCGCATCAGTGCTGTAATTTAATTTTTGTCCTGTGGTTGCTGTAAAAGTATATCCAATATGTTTATTAACACTAACTTGACCAGATTTCGTAATTGTATTTTCATCTAATGCAACTGCTTCTACATCTTTTCCAGTTAGGGAAACTGTAGGTTTATCACCACAACCAGAGGAGGTAACAACATTATTCTGAAAAATAGAGTTAAGTGGATTTACGTTTGTTTGACAACCAAGGATAGATAGACAGGTACAACACACAATTAACTTTTTGATCATATCATGTAGTTTCCCTAAAATTATTTTTTCAGATAAGTCTCAGATAAATCTCAGATAAATCTCGGATAAATCTCGGATAAATATTAACTTGGATCATCATGGTTCAGACTTGTCATTAATTAGCCAGGTATTATTATTTTCGCTCCATATTAAATAAATACGATTGCGAGTATCTTGAAACTCTCTACCATCGTTCATATAATACCATAACTCAGCATCTATACTAGCAGTATTGTTACTAATGTTTACAATCTCAATGTTACCAATTTTGATTTCTTTAACACTATTCCACCATTTTTGATATTCAGAATAACTACTAGAATAATTTTTAAACTGATCTGATAAATTACTCCATGTTTGACTATACTCGCGGTTGTTTAAAGATAAATAATAATTTCTAATAAAAACAGCAGGATCTTGTCGATTTGAATTTTTTGTCTGTTTTGTTTTTAAGGTGGTTGGTTGGGTTGATGAGATTGGAGTTTCTGCATCTTTTTGTAATTGCAATGCTACATCAAAAGTAGTTGCACCTTCCATAGCAGCAATTTGGATAATATATTTACCATCAACAGGTAAAATAGGATTATTCATTAATTTATTATCTGGTGTATAAACCCAAATACAAATATTTTGATTTGTTTGATAAACTAACTTATTACCAGTTTTACCCATAAAAGTGTAACCAACTGATTTATTAATGCTGACTTGACCAGATTTTGTAATTGTACTTTCATTTAGTACCATAGCTTCTACATCTTTTGCATTCAAAGAAACTTTAGGTTTTTCACTACAACCAGAGGAAGTAGTAAAATCAGGTAAAAAAGAATCATTCTGACAAGCTATGAGTGAGGTGATAAAGGTTACAATGGTAGAGTAAATAAATAAGTTTTTTAGGTATATTTTCATATTTTTATGAATTAATTAGCTTAATTTTAGTAACGTACCAATTCTCATTTTCTTGATTCCAAACAAGATAAAATTTTAATCTCACAGGAATTGATTTACCATTTTTCATTTCATAGCGACTTCTAAAATTGACAATAGCAGAATCATTATTCTCCGATGCAATACTAACATTATTAACATTGACATAATTAACTTTTGTCCACCATTCAATAAAAGAATCATAACCATTAGGGTGTAATTCTTTGTCTTCTTTAACTTCTGTGGGGTAAATATCCCAAGCTGAATCATACTGTTGATTATTAATCATAGTATAATAGTTTTCTATAGCTTTTG
Source organism: Sphaerospermopsis sp. FACHB-1194 (assembly GCF_014696235.1). Taxonomy (NCBI): domain Bacteria; kingdom Bacillati; phylum Cyanobacteriota; class Cyanophyceae; order Nostocales; family Aphanizomenonaceae; genus Sphaerospermopsis; species Sphaerospermopsis sp. FACHB-1194. Next base: position 25,580 of record NZ_JACJPU010000015.1, read on the forward strand.
CTGGTGATATTCTATTTGGTATTGTTGATACTGATATTGATTTTTCAGAAATATTTTCTTTTGGTGAGATATTATTAGTTGTTTTTTGTGTCTGAGTTTTTTTGATCTTAGTTGTTGTTACAGGTTTAGGAGAAGATGATTTTTTGATCTTAGTTGTTGTTACAGGTTTAGGAGAAGATGGTTTTTCTATCTCAGTCGTTGTTATAGGTGTAGGAGAAGATGATAAATTAACAGCTTGGGTATTATCTTCTAGTTGCAATGCTAAATCAAAAGTAGTTGCACCTTCCATAGCACCAATTTGGATAATATATTTACCATCAACAGGTAAAATAGGATTATTCATTAATTTATTATCTGGTGTATAAACCCAAATACAAATATTTTGATTTGTTTGATAAACTAACTTATTACCTGTTTTCCCTATAAAAGTGTAACCAAGTGATTTATTATTTGTCACCATCCCTGACTCTGTGATGGTTTGAGAATTGAGAGAAACAAGTTTAACATCGTTGGTTTTTAAAACTGTGGTTGGTTGGGTAGAACATCCAGAACTATTCTGAGAATTATTCTGAGAATTATTCTGAGAACTATTCTGAAAAATACCCATTTCATTAAGTGGTTGAATTGGTAAACAACCAGTCAGGAAATAAAAACTCAAAGCACTTACATAAAATCTAAGAATTTTCATCAAGTTCATTCCTTTGTATTCCTTAAATGCACTCTTTCAATTCATTCTTTAAATTCATCTATTACCTTCTGCTTTGAGATATTTTCCCCAATAGTGAAAAGGAACTATCCCCCCTACAATAACGATAAATAACACCGTTATAACCATCATTAAACGAACTTCCCAAGGAAGCGATCGCCCAAACACAGGCATAATATATTCTACCTGTTTTGAATCCACAGATTTACCTTTTTCAGTTACCCTCACTTTAATATTATGTTTAGATCCTCGTTCTGCATTGGGTTGGGTATAGGTAATTTCATATTCTCCCAATAAAGCATTTAAAAATAATTGTAAGTTCTCTCCTATTGTTTCTGCATCACCAGAGAACTCCGCAATACCTCCCGTTAAATTGGCAATTTCCGCTAATCTTTTTTGGTCTACAAATTCCGCTTCAGGAACTTTTTTTGTATTGATATCACCACGGGTAGCCGGTCTACCTAATTTATATTTTATACCTAATTCCTGTGGTGTCAATCCATAACCTAAAGTATGTACTGTAATGTTTTCATGACCTTTAAGTAACTTTTTTAAAGCCTCAAAATCAGCGTATTCATTCAGTGCATTATGATAACCATCAGACAAGAGAATTATTGATAGTCTTGGTTGTGGTTGGAAAGAATTTTCTGGTAATTTAAAACGCGAGTCTTTTTCATTACCTAAAAAATTCACAGCTTTGGTTAAAGGTTCATATAAATCTGTAGATGCACAGGGAGTTAAACCAGATAAATAATCTAGAAGATTTCCTAGTTTAACATCATCGGCTGATAGAAATTTATCTAAAGTTTCTTTATTCACAGGATATTCAGGACAATTATTGCCAGACTTACCAAAAGGAACTATAGAAATTTGTGTATTTCCTCCCCTCTCTCCAGAAATTTTAGTAAATTGCCGAATCGCCTTAATTGCACCAGTGACTTTTTTGATTCCCCTACTATCTACCTGATTCATACTACCACTAAAATCAAGTAAAACTATAATCCAAGCAGGAGGAGGTACACTTTCTTCTGGACTTTTCCAATCTTTAGGTTTAAATTGGACTGTCCGATTATCAACTGTTAATTTAAAATTAGTATCTTGTAAACCCATAACAGGTTTATCATTTTTATCTTTGACCTTAATTCTAACTGTTACTTTATCATTTTTAATTGTAGGACTACCCACAATTTCAGGTTCTTTAACTGCTGCTAAAGTAGGATTAAATGAAGCACCAAGTACCAACAAAAATACAGCTAAAGACTTACCAATCAAACAATTTTTAATCAACTCTTGTGGAACAGGCATCTTGCCTGTAATGCTGGTAATGCCTATAATTGATATGATTTGTTTACTGATAATTTTTGATTTTCGATGGGCGGGCAGGACTTGTATTGAGCTTGTCGAAGTATGTCCACCAGACAATATTTGATCATCTGGAAATTCTGTTGTAAATTCTGTTTTTACCATGTCTTTAAGCCTGGGGATCTAAAAAGCGGTTATAGTAGACAAAACGATAATATTTCTCTTCATTAATACCATCGACACTTGTTGTATAAAAAGTTAAAACATAATTATGTTTTAAAGGAATACTGCGTCGAGACTTCAACCTAGTTCCATTTACTTCTATCGCATAAAAAAACTGATGATCTGGAATGAGAGTAGCTGTCCTTTTTTCTAGTTTAATATCAGCAACATGGAGCGGTAGACCAGGAATAGAAATATGTGTATTTTCAACAGTGCAGCCTATTCTGATTGTACCATTACCAGGTAACTGAATTGATAAACCTTCTTCAATTTCATCATCATTAATATTGTCAGTTTCTGTGATAAATGATAGGTAAGACTTATCAATCGCAGGATAAGATTGATTGATATTTGGTATTGGTGGATTTTGAGCATCCTTTTTAGACTCTACAGACTCTACAGACTCTACAGACTCTACAGACTCTACAGACTCTACAAATTCTCTAACATCATCCTCAGACTCTACAGACTCTACAGACTCTACAGATTCTTTAACATCATCCTCAGACTCTACAGACTCTACAGATTCTTTAACATCATGATTAAATTCTATATATTGTCGAGGAAAATTTTTAAATTCCACATATTCAAAACCTCTACCCGCCCGCAAAGCTGCAATATAACTAGGGGAGTTAGTGAGACTAAAAGCAGCACCTAATAAAAGACCTAAAATGCTAAAACCAATGGGATCTTCTATACCTTTAAATTCCGCCGGCATTGTCCCCCAACTTAATCGCATTATTTCAAACAAAACTGCTGCGGTAAAACTCGCCCCAATACCAGCAAGAACGCTAGTTTTTAATCTTTGTTGAAAGCGTTTTTTACTTCCAGCTTCTATACTATACCACCGCCAACTTAAACCTTCCGCAATACCTACAGAACTACCAATTAATAACCATCCTAATGTTCTGACTATAGGTGTAGGTACACGAATAATTGGCAAAAAGAGAATTTGGGAAATAATACCAGCTATTAAACCAGAAAGTGTACCTAATCCCAAGGCGATTAATAGGGGTTGTTTGGCAGTTTGCAAACTGCGTTTTGGTCTGGTAGGGTTGCTGATAAATATTTCATTTATCACCATACCAAATGCTAAGGAAATTGCTATACAAGGAAATAAGACAATTTCGGGAAATTGTGATAATAACCCTAAATCTGTGAGGAAAAATTGACCTATATTCCAGCCTAGTAAGGCTGATGTAATCCCGGCTATGATGTAAAGGTAGATTCTCATAAATTTTGTAGCCCCGCTTAATTATTGTTTGAACCTGCGGCAATCAAGTAAATTACCACTAGTATAAAAAATACCCCGAAGTTTTGCAATGCAAAACCAAAAAAAGCTAAACAAATTGACGCATAAAAGAGAAATAATAAAACCTGAAATATCAATTTACCTATAGTTATTGTAATGGCAATGATTCCCAGAATAACAAATTTTAATACATTAAATATTTTACCAGCCCAATCAATAATACCACGTTTGATATATGACATAAAGTCTATCATCTGCATGGACATTAACTCAATCTTTGTTGCTTTGCGTGTGATATACAAGCCATAAATAATAATGCCAGAATCACGATCTTTATAAGTTTGAGGATCCAGAGACATTTTTGATAAAATATTTTGAGGAACTTCGCCACAACTCACTTGATAAAAATATGCAGCTAATTTGTATTCTGCTAGTAATTCAAATAGTTTTGCCATCGGGTAATAATATGTTAGATTATTGCTTAAATTATTACTTATATCTGACAAATTATCCAGGTAATAATATGTTAGATTATTGCTTAAATTATTACTTATATCTGACAAATTATCCATCAGAGAATTTAGCATTTCAGATTTAGGAGTCACATTTAAACCATAGTTAATAATTTTCACATAATCTTGATAACAAACATTCCAAATACTACCTTCCATCTGAAAGAACGATGCTAAAATCTCAGGAGTGATTTGTTTTTTTAGTAACTTAATCATTAACAAATCAATGCCCTGAATAATTTTTTCTTTTATTTGTTCTTTGAGATATCCAGTAATTTTAGATTGCAACTCTAAAGACATCATTTGATTTTCATCAACTTTTTTACCAGGTTGAATATTCAACCATGCCAACAACTGCGGTAAAGTCTCTGGAAGAACCATCGCCCTTATTGTCATCAATCTTACCATTTGCGGACTGTAAATTTTTTGCTTGATTCCAATATCAGCACCTTCATTATTAAAGAGATTTTCCCAATATTCATCAGTAACTTGCTCATTTTCTACAGCTTTAACAATTTCCTCCACTGCTTCCGGTTTGACTTGGGAACTGTGGATTAATTTCCGAATCGCTAATTTTAGTGATGTTTGTGTTTGTGAGTTCATGAAAGTTGTGAATATTGTGAATAGCGATGATTAATTCAACTTTTTGTGAGAAGTTGTTTGAAAAGTCTGTCATACTGTATCAAATATTTTACCCCTCCCTAATCCTCCCCTTGTAAAGAGGAGGGAACTGAACTGGATGGTTTATTATTTACCCCCTTAGTATCTTTCAATTTCTTTTTAATATCTTTTGTCAACTTTTCATAAAGCTTAGAGTTTTTTACCTCAACAGTTTGGTTATTAGAATTATCGTTCTTAGGATCAGAACAGAAGAAAATCCTGAAAAAACATTTAGGTTTTTCACCATTATTAACTGCGATTTTTTGATATTCTATTTGGTTATCAATTTGATAATTATAAATTGCTCTCACCCATTGCTGTTGAATCACTAAGTCTGTTGCTTTTTTATCAAGGGATAAATCTGTGTATTGAAGTTTAGGTTCTGTATTGTTTTTTAATCTTGATTTTTCTAAGATTTCCTCTAGCTTCCTTGAGACTTGTTCTTTTATCTCGTTTTGATCTACTGGTGTTGATGTTGGTGTTGGTGTTGGTGTTGATGTTGGTGTTGGTGGGTTAATTTTTTGATTAACAACATCATTTACAATCGCTGGAATTAATTGCTTGATTTCACTAAAAGCATAAATGTCATTATCTACCAATATAACCTGACAGTCTTTGTTCTCTTGAGGATCGTTAAAAGTCTTACTACACAAAGATTTTTCAATATCAGTTGCACTAGTATAAGATTGCCAAGTTTTTGTACCGATAAACCAACCACTGACTAAGATTACTAGGGAAAGAGGAACAACCAATCCAAGTTTCATATCATACTCCACAATAAAAATAATAAAATCAAAGGCATGATCAATTAAATTCTTTTTTCGTACAAGACTTAAACCAAAAACAACAGATGAAGATCGGCGACGGTATGGTGCATCAGTTACTAGATCAAATAAATCTTTTTTGACTTCTCCCTCTTGGATTTGATAAAAATATGCAGCTAAATCATATTCTTTGAAATTTTCAAATAATTCAGCTAAAGGTTGATATCCTTCGATTATATAGAGTCTTTGTTGAATACCTTTCCAATTGTGTATTAACGTTTCCCAAATTTCCTTTTCACATTTCAAATTATTTTGCCATGAATCATTTTGAGTTTTAATTTGACTTTTAAGAACAGAATTTGGGTATAAGTTATTAGAATTAGAACAATGATCATGAATTAATTGTAAATCATATTTAATATCATTAAAAAATTCCTTTTGAGCATAAACCCAAGCACTACCTTCCATCGCTAACAACCAACTAAGACTATCTACGGATATTTTCTCATCTAATAACTTGGGTAATAGATATTTAATTCCTGCTGATAGTTGTTCTTTAGGGAATGATTTCCGAATAGCTTTTTGCAACTCTAAAGACATCATTTGATTTTCATCAGGTTTCTTACCAGGTTGAATCTTCAACCATGCCAAAAACTGCGGTAAAGTCTCTGGTAAAACCATCGCCCTTATTGTCATCAATCTTACCATTTGCGGACTGTAAATTTTTTGCTTGATCGCTTTATCCGCACCTTGACCATTAAATAAATTCTCCCAATATTCATCAGTAACTTCCTCATTTTCTACAGCTTTAACAATTTCCTCCACTGCTTCCGGTTTGACTTGGGAACTATTCATTAAACTGCGAATCCCGGCCTTTAACGCTGCTTCATCAAAATTTACTGCTGAAACAATCTGACCAGCATTAGCAATGGCTCGTGTTAGTCCGTCATAGGCTTTTTGTGATGCTGGTTGAATTATTTGGAAACGTTCTGGTTTTACCAGTGCTTCTACATTAAACGCCCAGGATACAGGTAAACCATTTTTAGATTCATTAGGTTTTCTAATAGCTAAACTGTTAAGAGTATATAAATCAATTTGCCGTTCTACTGGTAAAACTATCGGTTTTTGTTGTGCAAATGGTAAAGATTTATATTCATTTATTTGATCATGATCAGGTTTAGGAGTTTCTCCTGTAAATAAATGAGGACTATCTTTAACATCTAAAGGGTTAAATCTTGGTTTTTGATTTTGTTCCCACCAAGCCAATATAAACCGTAAATAACTGTTATCTCCCTGACATAAAAAATAACGATAAAAAGCCGCACTGCGTCCCACTTCATCCTCTCCTCGTGTAACAACAGCGATTACACACCAAGCATCATCACCGCTTCCTACTACCCGCCCAATAATTGCCGGTTTTTCACTAGATGCACCTTCAGTTAAAGCAAATTCTTGATTAGCGATCGCCCTTTCTACAACTTGAGGAATAGGGTTAATAGTAGCGTTCATATATTGTCCCGTAAAACCAAGGGACACCCAACCATTATCGCGTTTTTGAATGTGAATACCTGTACTAAATTCGTGGATTTCAATGTTTGGTGAACTCATATTTTTTATCATGTTTTTTATTTTTACCTACAAGGAGAGAGGCTTTGAAATTTTGGTTTTAGTAGGGGCGAAGCATTCGGCTGATAACCTATCGCTAAAACCAGTTCATATTCTGTCCAAATGCTTCGCCCTTACGATAAAATTTTGGTTTTAGTAGGGGCGAAGCATTCGGCTGATAACCTATCGCTAAAACCATTGATATTCTGTCTGAATGCTTCACCCTTACGATAAAATTTTGGTTTTAGTAGGGGCGAAGCATTCGGCTGATAACCTATCGCTAAAACCATTGATATTCTGTCTGAATGCTTCGCCCTTACAATAAAATTTTGGTTTTAGTAGGGGCGAAGCATTCGGCTGATAACCTATCGCTAAAACCATTGATATTCTGTCTGAATGCTTCGCCCTTACAATAAAATTTTGGTTTTAGTAGGGGCGAAGCATTTGGCTGATAACCTATCGCTAAAACCATTGATATTCTGTCTGAATGCTTCGCCCTTACGATTAATGAATCGGTGTTCTAGGAGAGGGTGAGGGTAAGATCAAAAATGGCTAACTTCTTTCATAGATGATCTAACTCTGGATGACGTGAACCTTTAGCCAGCCAATAAATGGGCGCAACTAAACCAAAAGGCCGCCACAGTCTAGGATTTTTAATTACTGCTCTCACTCCTCCTCTACTCCTATTTAATAAGTTAACATTTGGTTCGGGATATTTATTACCCAACATCCCAAAAGCAGAAGCTGTAAAAAATTCTATCTCTCCTCCTCCCATTTGTTGCCAAGCTTGTAATTTGCGGCAAACTTGGGGAAACCGCGCTGATGCTAAAAATCCTGGTTTATCTCGATTTACCCATAAATCAGATTGTTCACATTTATTCAATACTAAGGCAATTCGGCGCTTACTGCCATTGATATCATTCCGATCCAGTGCTAACAGCAATTTGTCTAAACCATTGGCATATTCTAAGTCTTTACGGCGACTGCTACCATCAACTAAAAACATAATACCATTAGCTTGTAAACAATCTTCTAAATATTCCTCTAACTGGGGATTTTGACTTTGATGTAATAAGTCACTAAAAAATTCCCCTGTATAGTCTTTAGAACTGATATTCAGGTTAAACAATGGAGAACCTATTTTTTTTTCTTTTAGACTTATTTGCAAAGTGCAATTTGTAACCTCTGAAATATTCTCTAACTTATTTGGTTCTAGTTGTAACCCTTGTTCTAAGATATTCTGAGCTTTGCTGATCAGTTCTTCTCCACCTTCATCTACAGCAGTTACAGCTTGCACTGGACTGTCAGGATCAGCATTTGGCCACCGTGCTAAGGAAGCCATATATGTGGTTTTTCCAGAAGCGCGATCGCCTATCACTCGTAACACTACACTACTTTGTAATGGGGTCTGATTTTTACTTTTAAATAAATTAAGCATCTTCTTTCATCTTCTTACCTGTACTCAACCAATAAAGAGGGGAGATCATTCCATAGGGAGACCATTGTTCAGGTTCTCTTAAAACAGAATATCTGTTCTGTTTTCCTAATTCTTCTTTGCGATTTGGTCGTGGATCTGTACGGTGTAAAACTCCAAAGGTGGAAATAGCATAAAACTGTAGATTTTTACTAGGAATATTGTCTTTTAAAAATCTTAGAGTGTCTGGAAAATGAATGGCAAATAAATCATTTTCTGGATCTAACCTACCAGGCCACAGTTCCCCTCTTTCACATTTACTCATGGCTACTGCTAACCGTAAATCCTGCAATCTTTCTTGTTTATCCATTAAGTCTATGAACCTTTTGAAGACTCGTTTATAAAATTTATCTGTTCCTTGTTTCCACTCAGTTAACAAAATTAAACACCCTTGAGTATCTTTACTTAAACACTCATTCATAAATTCTTCATGGACTGGATCAGCAGATACAGATTCTAATTCTTTAAAAACTTCTCCTGGATAGTCACGGACAGCTAAATTAATTTTTTCTGGTTTTTGCCATTTTTTCTGGATTTCAATCAAAAATGAGTAAACTTTTAAATCATCAATGGTTGTAACATAGGTCTGAGTAGGCTCTAAAGATGCACCTTCTACAATAATATTTTCTGCATTATCTGCTAATTCTTTGGTTTCGTCATTTAATGCTTGAACTTTAAAATTTTTCTTTCTCCAAGCTGCTTTACTTGGTTGATAAGCCAAAGCTGCTAAATAAGTAGTTTTTCCTGAAGCCTGTGGTCCAATTACGTGAATATTGCCCATATCACACCCTTGTAATGATTTTTCAAATCTTTGTTATCGTTGAATAATATCCATAATATCTACATAATTTACACCTATTTAGCTAAAAAACTACCTAAATAAATCCAAGGTAATTCTAGGAGACTCCGATGGTAAATAGATGTAATGAAACACCGCACAGAACCGCCATCAATACCTTGATTTAATTTTTCTATCTGGGAATAAATCGGACGAAAATATCTTTGTAAAACATAACTATGTCGTTGTTGCCAGTTGAGGGAACTACCGTGGGGTTTATAAGCTAGTTTTCCTCCTTCTGTGGATAAATTACAAAATAAATCAGCTTTGTTCATACAAATAGCCAAATGTCTGACTTTTGGACATTGTTGATGGAAAAATGTTACCCATCTCTCAAAACGATTACACCATTGTTTCTGTGTGGGGAACTGTTCTACATCCACACCAGCTTGAAAAGTCATCCCCCGATGGGGTGGAATAATGAGTAATAGTCCTTCACTATTGCGAATAGGATCTAAAAATTGAATCCACCGATCAGTATTATCTTTTTGCCAACTTTTCCGCCATACCTCCCCCCCTGTATCAACCCAATTTACTAAAACCTGCTTGTTCCCAGATGGTAGCCGCACATTCATATCTAAATAATATTCATATGGTGCTACTGCATCCGTGGGCTTGCCTTGGTAATTTTCATCCAGCAATAACAATCTCAGATTGTCATAATCGAGATTACTAACTTTGACATATTCACCATCGGGGTTGGCTAACTCTAGTGCTAGGTGAGTCTTGCCTGTTGCGCGATCGCCTATGTATACTACTCCCACACAGATTACTTTGATGACACTATATATATTTGAATCTAATTATACGATAATAGTTGTGACACAGTTTTGAAATGAAGTATATTTTTTTTATTTTTTTTATTTTTTTTATTTTTTTTGTGTAGCAGTTTGTTCAAAAAGTATAAAATAAAACTAAAAATCTACGAGAAACTAACATCTCTACACTTGTTACATAAGTCATTACATAACTACGTAAAAGGTTTTTTAAGGTTTTTTTAAAGCATCTCACCTTGTAAGGGAGAGGTTTTAATAGGAGTTAATTTATACCTAAAAAAAATTTTTTAACAATTTCTAAAGATTTGTAAAATAAGTAATTTAAAGTGATAAGCTGTTGTTCATTTAATTTGTATAAGTGGAACAGGCATCTTGCCTGTTAAACAAGAGTTCAGAATATTAGGATTATACAATTTAGCTGTGTAACAGCTTATACCATGATTTTAATTACATTACTTCACGGAATAGCACTTTTAAAACATCGTTTAACTATAAAATCTAACTATAAAATCTAACTATAAAATCTAACTATAAAATCTAACTATAAGATTTAACTATAAAATTTATTTTACACGACTACTTATTTGATACATAAATAATCACCAATGATTAATAAGCCAATCATTAATAAATCAATAACTAAGAAACTAATAACCAATGACCACTTTTTGAGAGAATAAATATCTACAAAACCTACAAAATCTACAGAGTCTACAAAACCCACAAAAATCGCCATAATAGCGATCATGGTACAGAAGGAATCAATAAAAATGGCAGAAAATTTAAGAAGTAAAGTAGTTACTCAAGGGGTGCAGCGATCGCCTAACCGGGCTATGTTACGGGCGGTTGGTTTCCAAGATGAAGATTTTAACAAAGCCATTGTCGGTATTGCCAATGGTTACAGCACCATCACCCCCTGTAATATGGGGATTAACAAACTCGCCCAAAGAGCAGAAATTGGTGTAAAAGAAGCGGGAGCAATGCCCCAGATTTTCGGTACTATTACCATCAGTGATGGCATTTCAATGGGAACAGAAGGAATGAAATATTCCCTAGTTTCCCGGGAAGTCATCGCCGATTCTATCGAAACCGCTTGTAGTGGGCAAAGTATGGACGGTGTGCTGGCTATTGGTGGTTGTGATAAAAATATGCCCGGTGCTATGTTAGCAATGGCACGCATGAACATCCCCGCCATATTTGTATATGGTGGCACAATCAAACCCGGAAAATATGACGGTAAAGACTTAACCGTTGTCAGTTCTTTTGAAGCAGTAGGTCAACACAGCGCCGGTAAAATTGATGAAAATGAACTATTCGCAGTAGAACGTAACGCTTGTCCCGGTGCTGGTTCTTGCGGAGGAATGTTCACAGCTAACACTATGTCCTCAGCTTTTGAAGCAATGGGCATGAGTATACCCTATTCCTCCACAATGGCCGCAGAAGATGAGGAAAAAGCCGAAAGTACCGCCAAATCAGCAGCCGTTTTAGTAGAAGCTATCCGTAAACAAATCTTACCCCGGCAAATTATCACCCGTAAATCTATAGAAAATGCCATTTCTGTGATTATGGCCGTGGGTGGTTCTACCAATGCAGTTTTACATTTTCTGGCGATCGCCCGTGCTGCTGGTGTAGAACTCACTTTAGACGACTTTGAAACCATTCGCGGTCGTGTTCCCGTCATCTGTGACTTAAAACCCAGTGGTAGATATGTAGCCACAGACTTACACAAAGCCGGTGGTATTCCCCAAGTCATGAAAATGCTCTTAGTTCATGGCCTGTTACATGGTGACTGTCTCACCATCTCAGGACAAACTGTAGCCGAAGTTTTAGCAGATATTCCTGACGAACCATCACCCGCTCAAGATGTGATCCGTCCTTGGAATAACCCCATGTACGCCCAAGGACACCTGGCTATTCTCAAAGGCAACCTGGCTACTGAAGGTGCAGTTGCCAAAATTACCGGAGTGAAAAAACCAGCCATTACCGGACCTGCGAGAGTATTTGAATCAGAAGAATCTTGTTTAGATGCCATTTTGGCAGGGAAAATCAAAGCTGGGGATGTGGTAATTGTCCGTTATGAAGGACCCAAAGGCGGTCCAGGAATGCGGGAAATGCTCGCTCCCACCTCTGCTATTATTGGTGCAGGTTTAGGTGACTCCGTGGGTTTAATCACCGATGGGCGTTTTTCCGGTGGTACTTACGGGATGGTAGTTGGTCACGTTGCCCCGGAAGCCGCAGTTGGTGGTAATATTGCCTTGGTAGAAGAAGGTGATAGCATTACCATTGACGCTAATGCGCGGTTATTACAGATCAATGTATCTGATGAAGAATTAGCCCGTCGTCGTGCCAACTGGCAACCCCGTCCACCCCGCTATACTAAAGGTGTGTTAGCTAAATATGCTAAACTCGTAGCCTCTAGTAGCGTTGGCGCAGTTACAGATTTAGATTTGTTCGATCATCATTAATTAGGGTTTGCTGAATAAACCTAAAACCTTGATATATCAAAGGTTAGAGGCTGATAAACACAGAAATTAGTGCAAGGGTTTTGAAGGGTATACCGGAAAAAGTGTGCATTTTTTGGGATTTCAAGAGATGGCAAAGAAATTTTCCAATCTCCTCCTGACTCCTGACTCCTGACTCCTGACTCCTATGCCCTCACGGAAAGACTTTCTCAGCAACCCCTAATTAGACCTGTCCGAAAAAGATGTAGGGACAATTCATGAATTGTCCCTACCATTGAAACAAGAATCCCCGTCCTTTTCAGGCGGGTAGCGTCAACAACTGATCAATAATCTCATCTTCCTGTCCAGATAGAAATTTAGCAAAGCGTTGTGCTAAAGGTGGAACAAAAACAAACGGACTGCTAAAACCAGAGAAAATATGAATATGTTCAAATTCGGGAATAGTACCAATTAAAGGTAATTTATCTTTGCTAAATGCAACTAAACAATGATGCCAAGTTCCTGGTAAATTTCCCAAAGCTGGTAATATGTGGGTGATACTTGTTCGCAACCATTTTTCACTTTCCTCTGAGTTAATTTGTTCATGGGGATCTGTAAGAATACGACTAATTTGACCTAAACGCAAACTACCATCAAGAAACTGGACTGCACCTGCATCTAAAATAGGTGGTACTATTTCACCAGGTTGATCCCATAATTGATCATTTTGAGTTGATGCAATTTCTAATTGAAGGCGTTGTAAAATCGCCGGTGTGACTAAGGTGCGTAACCGCAGATCCACTGATGGAGTTTCAATTATTTCTGCATGAGAAAAATAAATTTTCACAGAAATACCTACTGATTTTAATAATTTTCGGCTCATTCCACCAGTACAAATGGCTATATCAGCACTGTGGAAGGTGTCCGTGGTTGTTTTTACACCTCTAAAACTTTTGTCAGCGGCAAAAATATATGTAGGTTCTAATACTTTGGTAAACTGTATTTCTCCCCCCAGACGTAGAAATGCTTGAATGTATGCTTGCCTTAGTTTTTGCGGATGGACATGACCATGTTTGACAGTTAAAGTACCAGAGATAGCATTTTTATTGAGTAATGGTTCTAACTCACAAGCTTCTTGAACACTCAATAGCTGGGGTGGTGTGCTAAGATGAGAATAGGATGCGGCTGCTACCTTTGGTTCAGTATCATTAGCGATAGTTAGTAATAAATCTAATTCTCGGAATTGGATATCAGCATCTAATTCTGGCGCTAGGATTTGATAACGAGCGATCGCTTCTTGACATAGTTGTTGTGTCACAGGTGTTGTACCAGACCAATAAGCAATTCCACCATAACTATAGCGAGTAGCATTTTGTGGTGTTTTGTCTTGTTCTAGCAGCAGTACCGAAAACCCCGTTTTTGCTAATTCATAAGCAAGTGCAGCACCTGTAATTCCTGCACCAACCACAATCCAATCATACACTTTCATAAAAAATTACATAAATAATTACAATTTGATTATGAAAATCCGTGCTGAAAATATCCTCGACTATCCAACCATAGCAAAAGTCAACACACTAGTACCGCTTCGCGGAAGTCAAAAGTCAAAAGTCAAAAGTCAAAAATAATAGGTCGTAACCCACATTCCGCAGATAAAATCCAATTCTGAATAATTATCACGAAAGATTCAGGGTTGTACAAACTTTACTCCAAAAATATTCTCAATAAATGAGATAAATTCCTAATAAACATTTTATAGTTCTTTTGAACTAAAATCCTGAAAACCCTTACCAAACAATGTTTTTGGAGATAATTATTTTTTTACTCTCCGCTTATGCGGAATGTGAGTCGTAAGCTTTTTAGCGATTGAGAATGGTTGGTTTATTTACGCCGTGCTGTACTAGAACTAGCAGACAATAGAGGAGAAGCATTAGTTGTAGTTTTGGGATATCCCAAACTTTATCACCCCTTTGGTTTTCAAGCAGCCATAAATTATCAAATAGAATGTCCTTTTAATGTTCCTGAAGACTTTTTTATGGTGAAACCACTCTTAGGTTATGAAGATAAATATCAAGGAAAAGTTATTTATCCTCCGGGAGTTCACAATGTTTAATTCCTGGATGTTAAGTTTTTTTCGCGTAGCTTATTTTGCAAAAATTTGGAATTTTAAATTAATTTGTGTTTCCTATTTTTAGATCATAGTTATCATGTTTTTCTTCAGTTTTTTCTCCAGTATGAAGAGTATTGATAGACTGCAACATTTTTGCTCGTTTCTTCCTGGCAATTTCTTGTAAATCGACCGTTTTATCAGTCTCATCTACAATTTCACCAGTTATTACCTCCAGCACATCTTCCAAAGTAATCACACCAGCAACACATCCATATTCATCTACTACTACTGCAAGATGTTCATGGGATTCTATAAAATTTTTGAGCAGTTTGTCAGCACGAATGATCTCAGGAACAAAGCGCACTTTTCTAGCTAAATCAGCAATTTTTTGTTCACCACTTCCTTCCACCATCGCTGTAAGTAAACTCTGTTTTAAAGCAAATCCCATCACTTGATCAATAGATTCATCAATAACAATAATCCGGGTATGTTGGGAAGCAATAATATCTGCTTTTGCTTCAGCCAAGGTCAAATTACCGCGTATATATGTCAGCATAATTTGGGGTGTCATTAAATCAGATGCTGTCACATCATTTAATCTAAATACCCTCTGAATCATTTCTGCTTCATCACTTTGGATAATACCTTCTTGCTGACCAATATTTGCTAGGAGTTTGATTTCTGCTTCGTTGGTTGTTGGTCTTTTTCTCCCTTGAGAAAATGGTGCAGTGACATTTTCTAAAATCCATACTAAGGGTGTAAAAGCTAGAGAAATTCCCGTTACAGGTATGGCTGTGAGTATAGCAATTTGTTCAGAATATCTCTCACCAATTGTCTTGGGTATAATTTCTCCAAAAATAATAATCAGAAAAGTTAATATTCCCGAAAATATACCAAGCCATCTATCTCCTAATACTTGAGTTGCAATACTACCTGTGATAATACTTCCAATAATGTTGAAAATATTATTGAGGATTACTATTGTGGCAATAGGCCGATTCATGTTTTCACGAATCGCTAGAAGTGCAACTGCGGCAGGTTTTTTAAATTCCGCTAATTGTCGCACTCTCAATGTGGGAACAGATAACAGCG
Source organism: Sphaerospermopsis sp. FACHB-1194 (assembly GCF_014696235.1). Classification (NCBI taxonomy): domain Bacteria; kingdom Bacillati; phylum Cyanobacteriota; class Cyanophyceae; order Nostocales; family Aphanizomenonaceae; genus Sphaerospermopsis; species Sphaerospermopsis sp. FACHB-1194. Next base: position 41,334 of record NZ_JACJPU010000015.1, read on the forward strand.
CCGTTTCTGTAGCAGAACACAATGCTGAACCTAAAAGCAGTACACAAACAGTAATTACTAGCTGTAACATATAATTTCCCAAGTTTGGGAATAGATAGATGGTTGGAGTTAGCTAAAAGCTGAATCAGCTAATTAACTCATTTAAGCTTTAATGATTGTAACGCGATTTGGAAATTTCTCAATATAAAAATTTTCACAGATTTTCATAATTTATTTGGCGAAACCTCAGAAGTCAAAATTCATGCAGTAAACCACCAGAAACAATACCCTGTGCTTCCAAAAATGCGGCAACTCTTAAAATCAAAGCTTCATTATAGGGTGCAGCTATTAATTGTACTCCTAAAGGTAGAGAATTTTTCTCCTTAATTGGTACTGATAAAACAGGTAAACCAATAAAAGACAATGGTTGAGTAAACAACCCTAAATGTGGACGGACAAGAATTTCTTCACCATCTAACATCATCGTTTTTTGTCCAATTAATGGGGCAGAAATTGGGGTTGTTGGAGCAATAATTATATTTACATTGGCAAATATCTCTCTCACTTGATCTCTATACCATCTTCTAAAACGTTGTGCTTGGATATACCAAGAATGAGGAATTAAAGCACCAGCTAAAAATCTATCTCGCGTTGCTGGATCAAAATCTTGCGGACGGGATTTTAAGTTTTCTAAATGCAGATTTGCACCTTCACAAGCTGTAATTACAAATGCCGCAGCACGAGCTATTTCCGCTTCTGGTATTGTGACATATTCAGTAACATTTAAAGCATGAGCAACTTTTGCCACTGCTGCTAAAGCTGCTGGTTCTGCTTTTTGGGTAAAATAATCATCGGCAATGGCAATTTTAATCCCAGAAATATCATTATTTATTTGTGGTAAACATAAATCAATCGGACGTTTTGTACAAACCGGATCTTGCTCATCTTCACCTTGCAAAACATCAAATATTGTCGCAATATCTCTCACAGAAGTTGCAAAATGTCCGATATGATCTAAACTACTAGAAAATAATTTGACACCCGCACGGGATAACCTGCCATAAGTAGGTTTAAAACCAAAAATACCACATAAAGCCGCAGGAACACGAATAGAACCATTCGTATCTGAACCCAAAGAGAAAGGAACTAAACCCCCAGCAACCGCAGCAGCAGAACCTCCCGAAGAACCTCCCGCTATTCGTTGTAGATCATGGGGGTTACAAGTTGTACCATAATGGGCATTTTCTGTCACAAACCCATAAGCATACTCATCCATATTCAACGCACCCACCAAAACTGCACCGGCTTTTTTCAACCTAGCAACTGCGGTTGCATCTTGGATAGCTGGTAAATTTTCGGCGTTAATTTTTGCCCCTGCTAAAGTTGTTAAACCAGCAATATCAAATAAATTTTTAACAGCAAAAGGTACACCAGCTAATATACCAGGATTTTTACCTTGAGCAATTTCTTGATCTATTTTGGCAGCATCTTTTAAAGCTGTTTCTGTGGTAATTTCAGTAAAACAGTTTAATTGTTGATTTTTGGCGGCTATTTTATTTAAGGTTGTTTGGGTAATTTCAACTGCGCTAAATTTACCTGATAAGACATTTTGAGATATATTTACAGCGTCATTCATGGTTCAAAAGTAGTTGCTATTTCTATTTCTTCTGGTAAAGGGAAGTTATTGACTACTTCTGCTATTGATTTGATTCTTTCAAAATTGGCAATTACTCCATCTTTATATTCATTATTAATTGGTAATTCCAATAATAACGACATTTGTTTCACATATTCTAGGGTATTTAAATTTTGATTTTCCATGTTTTTGATACTTAATTTGTGATTTGTTATTAATCTTGTTTTATATCATATTTATTAATACTCCTTTAAATAAATATTGAATTAGCAACAATTAGAGAATTTTACATATGTCAGCAAAATAGTCTGTAATTTTTCTATCCAATCTTCAACTCCTTTATGACAAAATTCCCAATCAGCTAAATCAATCTCCCATGTTTTATCTACAGAATTTTCTATTTGTTGAAGAAATTCTTCATCTTCATATATTTTCTGACAAAACCTAGAATAATCTAACTGATATTTTTCTTGATACTTAATATCTCGGTGACGCAGTTCAGCAATTTTTACAGCAATCTTATCAAGAGTATATTGTTTAAGCGCCAAATCCATTGATTCTTGTAAATCTCCTAATGCGGATAAAACTTCAATGTATTCATCTTTAATTGATACTGTTACAATCATTTTACCTCATCATTAAGCTATTGAGATAGATTAAATTCTTTGTTAATCAGCAATATATCATCATCACAGTCTAAAGGAATAAATTTATATTTCATGTTCATCAACCTAACAAGTAATATACTAAATCATTAAACTCAATTACATCAATAATAAATATATCATATTTATTATTTAACTAATCATGCCGTAAAAATACGTAACATTGTTTTCAGATAAGATTACATAAAATCATCCATTATCATCTGCGTTTATCTGCGTTTATTTGCGGTTAATTATTGTTTAAATCCTCAAGATGGAAAACACACACCAGACGCACATAAACCAGCAAACTCCATTATTATCACCTCCAAAGTTTCTAAATTTACCCTTCTAATTACATGATTATTTGTATCACAAACATAGAGAAAATCACCAAAAAAACTCAACCCTGAAGGTTCATAAAAAACCCAACTTTCCCCACCTGATAAAATCGTTTTACACTCCCCATTGCTCAGATTCACTAATTTGATTTTATGATTATATGTATCTGCAATAAAAAGCTGATGATTAAAATATTCTACACCCAAACAATGCTGTAAACGCACATCCTCACCTACTCCATCTACATCACCAAAACCAAATAACATCCCACTACCGCAAATAGTTCTCACCTTACCATTTTCTGATATTTCCACCCCCCGAATAGAACTGGTTTCACTATCAGCAATAAACAACTCTTTACCATTTGTAGTTATCCCACTAGGTTGAGCAAATGCACATTCTTGAAAATTCCCATCTACACAACCTTCTGCGCCACTACCAGCATAGCTATGAATGGTATTTGTTAATAAATTCATTTCCCAAATTTGATGATTTCCAGACATGGTAATAAAGAGAGAATTTCCCACTTTAACTAGATCCCAAGGTGAATTTAATTCTATTTCCAAGGCTTTACCACCATGAGGATAGATGATATTACTTTGTTTCCCTGTTCCGGCAATAGTTTCTACTATTTGTTTTTGCAGATCAATTTTTCTTAAAAGATGATTTTCTGTATCAGCAATGTAGAGACTTTTAGTGTCACTATCATAAGTCATTCCTTGAGGTGCGGAAAATTCACAACTTTGAAAATTACCATCTTTTACACCCCGTTTACCTATTCCTATTATATCAATAACTTCCCCTTGTAAACTACTCATAATTACGCGATGATGTCCAGAGTCAGCAATAAATAAACCGTCTGGTGTAGCTAAAACTTTACCTGGAAAAGCTAAAGGTGTAATTAATGTTTGATGCTGTTTTTCTAAGGTGAATTTTAATGGTTGAATATTAATGTGATTTGGGATTTTACTCAAAATCTGAATGATCATGTTTTCAATCTTGTGAAGATGTCCTTCCCCTGCAAATTGCCCGATCACATATCCTTGTAGATCAATAATAATTAAAGTAGGCCAAGCTTTGATAGTATAATGTTCCCAAACGCGAAAATCACTATCAACTAAAATCGGATGTTCAATGTCATAACGCAATATCGCTTGACGGATATTTTCAATTTCTTTCTCGTTGTCAAATTTCCCAGAGTGAACACCAATAACTGTTATAATCTCTTGATATTTACGTTCTAAATATTTTAAGTCTGGTAATATGTGCAAACAGTTAATACAACAGTATGTCCAAAAGTCTAAAATGATAATTCTCCCTCTGAGTGCTTTTAGAGATAAGGGTTTATCTGTATTTAACCAAGGGTAATTTTCTGGTAATTCTGGCGATCTAACACGAGGAATCATAGTAATTTTAGATTATTGTAGAAGATTATTGTAGATTTTAAGATTGAGATCAGCGTTTTGGTAAAACTTCAAGACATCAATATAAATAATTTATCTCTCTGGGTTCAGCAAGGGAAAAACCAAGCAACACAAGGAAGTGTGATGCAACGGATACCCCTTTTAGCTGTAGCTAACCCTAGTTGGGTTGCTGTTCATATCTATTGTCAGTCAGGAGAAAATTACACTTTAGGAGATAACGCTTGTATATTTCCTTTAATGAGTGTGATTAAACCTTTTTCTTTACTATATCTGTTGGAACATTTAGGAACGGCAAATGTTTTAAACTCGGTTGGTGTTGAACCTTCAGCAATGCCTTTTAATTCTTTAGAACAGTTAATAGCTGATCATGGACATCCCCGCAACCCAATGATTAATAGTGGTGCTATTACTTTAGCTGATAAGTTACCAGGTAAAAATGGAAATCATCGCACTCAGTTGTTTTGTCAGTGGTTGAATAAATTAGCCGGTAGTCAACTATATTTAGATGTAGAAATGTTGGCTTCCGTGCGTGCTACTCGTTCTCAGGTAAATGTGGCGATCGCTCAATATCTCTACCAAACTCAACACATTGAAAATATTGAATTGGCTCTTGACACTTATGAGCAAATATGCTGTATTTCTGGTACTGTGGAAGATTTAGCGAAATTAGGAAAATTATTAGCCTGTAAAAGTAGTTTTATAAATTCCCAACATCGCCAAATTGTTAACGCTTTAATGTTAACTTGTGGACTATATGAAGCTTCTCCTCAGTATGCAGTCAAAATTGGTTTACCCATGAAATCGGGTATAAGTGGGGCTTTGATAGCAATAGTACCAAATCAAGGAGCTATAGCCAGCTACAGTCCTGCTTTAGATAGTATAGGTAATTCTGTAGCTGGTCTGACCTTGATGGAAACTTTATCCCAAAATTTGCAACTGAGTATTTTTAGTTAATTGTTCTGCTATATAAAACCTAGACAAAACTAGACTTTACTTTCTACTTCAACGGGAGCATGGGAGCAGTTATCCCTCAGTAGACTTTCACGCCTTAGCCAGACGCGATTGTGTTCCAATTAAGTTTCTGAAAAAGACTACCACCATCATTGCTTGGTTTTCGCGTCGGCAATAGTCTCAATTCAATACTTGATATCACCGTATTATATATCAAGTAGTTGATTTTTTCCTAAAAATATATTGATTTTTGTCAATATAAGTATAGTTTTGTCTATGAAATTGTCAACTTAGGACTTGCTCTTCGGGTTTAATTACATTTCGATTCTTAAAATACTCACTTAATCTGTTTAACCCTGTTTTTTCTGTTGTTTCTGGTTTCAACTCCTCTGTTTCTAATGAGTCAGCGGGTGTTTTACGAATTTCAATTTCAGGAGTAGGAGTTGTTTCTACTTTGGGTTCTACCTGTGGTTGAGGAATAGGAGAAACTTCAATTTCTGGAACTGTGGGTTTTTCTACTTTGGGTTCTACCTGGGGTTGAGGAATAGGAGAAACTTCAATTTCTGGAACTGTGGGTTTTTCTGTCTTGGGTTCTACCTGTGGTTGAGGAATAGGAGAAACTTCAATTTCTGGAACTGTGGGTTTTTCTGTCTTGGGTTCTACCTGGGGTTGAGGAATAGGAGAAACTTCAATTTCTGGAACTGTGGGTTTTTCTACTTTAGGTTCTATCTGTGGTTGAGGAATAGGAGAAACTTCAATTTCTGGAACTGTGGGTTTTTCTACTTTAGGTTCTATCTGGGGTTGAGGAATAGGAGAAACTTCAATTTCTGGAACTGTGGGTTTTTCTACTTTAGGTTCTATCTGTGGTTGAGGTGCTGGAATTTCTTCAACTTTGGGCGTTACAGTCGGTCTAGGTTCAGTAATAGGAATCTCAACTGTGTAATTTGGGTCTACAATACCACGCACTTCATCAGCCGTAACTTCCCCTCTTACCATTCTAGAAAGGGTATCTTTACCACCCGGTTGGTAATTAATCACTCTCACTGTACTATTAAAGACATTTTTTACTGGGTTGCCTTGGTTATCAAGAAATTCTAGTTCTACCCAGTTTTTACCAGGTTTAAAACCTTTGAGGTAGACTGTTTGCCAGCGGTCAAAAATAAAACTTTCACCATTAATTGTGCAACGAATACGCCAATCGCTCATTGTGTCTTCAGGATGATCTTCAGCCATAAGATGCAAAGGCGCGTTAGTTAGGTAAAAATCCAACATAATTGGTTCAGCACCATAACTACCATTAGGACGACTATAGGTGAGAAGAGGTAAATTAGGGTCAGGGTTGTTATCGTCGGTTTTAGTAAAGACGTGAAATGTGGTTTGGGCATAAGCACCTTCATTTTTAAAGCTTTCATGCCAAGGACGAGACGCAAATACACGCAAAGTATGAGTACCTGCGGATAAATCAGGGAATACTAAAGGCTTATTTAAGTCGTAAACAGCTATATAAGGTTGATTGTCAAGAATTACGTGCAGATGTGGTCCCAGTTGCCATTTGGGATCTTTAAAAATTGGTAAGTCCTTAACCTGAAAACGGACTGTAACAGTATTATCTTCAATTATCTCATCTGCTGTAGGCGTAAGTATTGTTACCTGTGGTTGATAACTTTCCAAATCTCCTCTTAGTTCTTGTATTAGCTTTGGAGGAGCAGTTTCTGAAAATTTACGATCAACTTGGGCAATTTCAGCAACTGGTTTTTGCTTATTAATAAATACGTCTTGTCCACCAGCTTTATCAGCACAACTACTTAAACCTAACACCAGCACCAAAGTCAAGAGCCACTTAAAAATAGGTAAGCTCTTGTTTAAGGCTTCATTAAAAGCTTGCTTTCGTTTACATTTCATGCTGTTATACCTATGATTTTATTCAGCAAAATTTATTAACTACACTTTACACCCTACACCCCAGATACCATAAACCCAGACTGGGGTATACAGCAAATTGCAGGTTTATTAGTTATAAATTTACATCAAAAAGCCTTACATATCAAAGGTTATGCTGCTGCAAACTAACTGCTGAAAACGGCAAGCTGTTGTAACTTTGTGATTTACAGAAAATTTGGTTCATCTCTTTACATCAAGATGAAAAATATGAAAATTAAGTAATATTTATCACTAAATTTACAGATTTAAATTTCAGCATAAGCAACATATCCAGTTACAACATGATGATTTATGGCTGTATTAGAGATTAACCATAAATTTTAAGAATTGTTATAGTTTGTAAATTTAATAGAAAAAGTATTGACTTTTTTACAATAGCTTTGAATATAAAAAGGCAGATATGACAATAAATCTGGCGATTTTGAATTATTGTTAAAATGTCTCCAACAAAGTACAAGTACAGACTCTATAATTCAACAGAAACAACAAATCCACAGGTCCCCAAAAAACATCTGGGGACAAAGAGTGAAATTCACTCTGTGGTGTACATGATTCCTCATTCCCTATTCACAGAGGAGGTCGAATGACGATTAGTCCTCCGGAGCGAGAGGAGAAAAAAGCAAGAGTCATCGTTGATAACGATCCTGTACCCACCTCATTTGAGAAATGGGCTAAACCAGGACACTTCGACAGAACCTTAGCTAAAGGACCAAAAACCACCACCTGGATTTGGGACCTGCACGCCCTCGCCCATGACTTCGATACACATACAAGCGACTTAGAAGACATTTCTCGCAAAATCTTCTCTGCTCACTTTGGCCACTTGGCTGTAGTGACAATTTGGTTAAGCGGAATGTTATTCCACGGCGCTAAGTTCTCCAACTATGAAGCTTGGCTGGCTGATCCATTAGGAGTCAAGCCCAGCGCCCAAACAGTTTGGCCTATTGTGGGACAAGATATTTTAAACGGTGATATGGGCGGTGGTTTCCACGGCATTCAAATCACCTCTGGATTGTTCCAAGTATGGCGTGGCTGGGGTATCACTAGCTCTTTCCAACTATACGTAACTGCCATTGGCGGCTTAGTATTAGCGGGCTTGTTCCTGTTCGCTGGTTGGTTCCATTACCACAAACGCGCTCCCAAACTGGAATGGTTCCAGAACGTGGAGTCAATGTTGAATCACCACCTATCAGTATTGCTAGGTTGCGGTTCTTTGGGATGGACAGGTCACTTAATCCATGTGTCCGCACCAGTTAACAAGCTATTAGACGCTGGTGTTGCCATTAAGGACATCCCCTTGCCCCATGAGTTCATTTTGAACAAAGACTTAATCACAGAGTTGTATCCCAGCTTTGCTAGTGGTTTAGCACCTTTCTTCACCTTGAACTGGGGAACTTATGCTGACATTCTGACCTTCAAAGGCGGATTGAACCCCGTAACAGGCGGTTTGTGGATGACTGACATTGCTCATCACCACTTAGCGATCGCAGTGCTGTTCATCATTGCCGGTCATATGTACCGCACCAACTGGGGTATCGGTCACAGCATCAAAGATATCCTAGAAAACCACAAAGGTCCTTTCACAGGCGAAGGCCACAAAGGACTTTATGAAAACTTGACCACCTCTTGGCACGCTCAGTTGGCTACTAACCTGGCCTTCTTGGGTTCCTTGACAATCATCATCGCGCATCATATGTACGCGATGCCCCCCTATCCTTATTTGGCAACTGACTACGCTACTCAGTTGTGTATCTTCACTCACCATATTTGGATCGGTGGCTTCTTGATTGTGGGTGGTGCTGCTCACGCAGCAATCTTCATGGTGCGTGATTATGATCCCGTTGTGAACCAAAACAACGTATTGGATCGCGTGATTCGTCACCGTGATGCAATCATCTCTCACCTCAACTGGGTTTGTATTTTCCTCGGCTTCCACAGCTTTGGTTTGTACATCCACAACGACACCATGCGTGCCTTGGGTCGTCCCCAAGATATGTTCTCTGATGCTGCAATTCAATTGCAACCAGTGTTTGCTCAGTGGGTACAAAACCTACATACACTAGCACCAGGAACAACCGCACCTAACGCCCTAGAAACAGTAAGTTATGTGTTTGGCGGTGGTGTGTTAGCTGTAGGCGGAAAAGTAGCTGCTGCTGCAATTCCTTTAGGTACAGCCGACTTCATGATTCACCACATTCACGCCTTCACCATTCACGTGACTGTGCTGATTCTGCTCAAAGGTGTATTGTACGCTCGCAGTTCTCGTCTAATTCCAGACAAAGCCAACTTAGGCTTCCGCTTCCCTTGCGACGGTCCAGGCCGTGGTGGTACTTGCCAAGTTTCTGGTTGGGACCATGTATTCTTGGGACTGTTCTGGATGTATAACTCCTTGTCAATTGTAATTTTCCACTTCAGCTGGAAAATGCAGTCTGATGTATGGGGTACAGTAGATGATGGTGTGGTAAGTCATATCACAGGTGACAACTTTGCACAAAGTGCTATCACCATCAACGGTTGGTTACGTGACTTCCTGTGGGCGCAAGCTACACAAGTAATCAACTCCTACGGTAGTGAACTGTCCGCTTATGGACTGATGTTCTTAGGCGCTCACTTTGTTTGGGCATTCAGCTTAATGTTCCTGTTCAGTGGTCGTGGCTACTGGCAAGAATTAATTGAGTCCATCGTCTGGGCGCATAATAAACTGAAAGTAGCTCCTACAATTCAACCCCGTGCTTTGAGCATCACTCAAGGTCGGGCAGTAGGTGTAGCTCACTATCTACTCGGAGGAATAGCCACCACCTGGGCATTCTTCCACGCACACATCCTTTCAGTAGGTTAAAAAATTTCAGTGAATATTTTGGGTTTTGGATCAATCTCCAACCCAAAATCCAAAATTTCACTGGTAGCAGTGATAGCAATGGCTAAAGGTCAGAGGAATCATCAACCCTATGGCAACAAAATTTCCAAAATTTAGCCAGGATCTCGCACAGGACCCAACTACGCGGCGCATTTGGTATGCGATCGCCATGGGCAATGACTTTGAGAGCCACGATGGCATGACAGAAGAAAATCTTTACCAAAAGATTTTCGCCACTCACTTCGGTCACTTGGCAATCATTTTCTTGTGGGCTTCCAGCCTCCTGTTCCACGTAGCCTGGCAAGGTAACTTTGAACAGTGGATTAAAGATCCCCTTCATGTCCGTCCTATCGCCCATGCGATTTGGGACCCCCACTTCGGCGCACCAGCAGTTGACGCTTTCACTCAAGCTGGCGCAAGCAATCCTGTAAACATTGCTTACTCCGGTGTTTATCACTGGTGGTACACCATCGGGATGCGGACAAACCAAGAACTGTATGTAGGTTCTTTGGGCTTGTTGCTGTTGGCTGCATTGTTCCTGTTCGCTGGTTGGTTGCACTTACAACCCAAGTTCCGTCCTAGCCTCTCTTGGTTCAAGAGTGCTGAACCCCGTCTGAACCACCACCTGGCTGGTTTGTTCGGTGTTAGCTCCTTAGCTTGGACTGGTCACTTGGTTCACGTTGCTATCCCCGAATCCCGTGGTATCCACGTAGGCTGGGATAACTTCCTGTCCGTTGCTCCCCACCCCGCAGGCTTAACCCCCTTCTTCACTGGTAACTGGGGTGTTTACGCTCAGAACCCTGACACTGCCGGCCATCTTTTTGGTACTTCCACTGGTGCTGGTACTGCGATCCTCACATTCTTGGGCGGTTTCCACCCCCAAACAGAATCCTTGTGGTTGACTGACATGGCTCACCACCACTTGGCGATCGCTGTTATCTTCATCATCGCTGGTCATATGTACCGCACTAACTTCGGAATTGGTCACAGCATCAAAGAAATGCTCAACTCCAAGTCCGGTTTAGTTCCCGGTAGCAAGAGCGAAGGTCAGTTTAACCTGCCCCACCAAGGTTTGTACGACACCATCAACAACTCCTTACACTTCCAATTGTCTTTGGCTTTGGCTGCGTTAGGAACAATTACTTCCTTGGTTGCTCAACATATGTACGCTCTGCCTCCTTATGCTTTCATCGCTAAGGACTACACCACACAGGCAGCACTGTACACCCACCACCAGTACATCGCTGGTTTCTTGATGGTTGGTGCTTTTGCACACGCCGCAATCTTCTGGGTTCGTGACTACGATCCCGAACAAAACAAAGGCAACGTACTAGACCGGATGTTGCAGCACAAAGAGGCGATCATCTCTCACCTCAGCTGGGTATCCTTATTCCTTGGTTTCCACACCTTGGGCTTGTACGTTCACAACGATGTAGTAGTTGCTTTCGGTACTCCTGAAAAACAAATCCTCATCGAACCAGTATTTGCTCAATTCATTCAAGCGGCTCAAGGTAAAGCTCTGTACGGATTGGATGTATTATTGTCCAACCCTGACAGTATCGCCTACACCGCTTACCCCAACGCTGGTAACGTTTGGCTACCTGGTTGGTTAGATGCCATTAACTCTGGAACAAACTCCTTGTTCTTAACAATTGGTCCTGGCGACTTCTTGGTTCACCACGCTTTCGCCTTGGCTATCCACACCACCACCTTGGTACTTGTTAAAGGTGCTTTGGATGCTCGTGGTTCTAAACTGATGCCCGATAAAAAGGACTTCGGTTATGCCTTCCCCTGCGACGGTCCAGGCCGTGGCGGTACTTGCGACATCTCCGCTTGGGACGCTTTCTACCTGTCTATGTTCTGGATGTTAAACACCATTGGTTGGGTAACATTCTACTGGCACTGGAAACACCTGGGTATTTGGCAAGGTAACGTTGCTCAGTTCAACGAAAACTCCACTTACTTGATGGGCTGGTTCCGTGACTACCTCTGGGCGAACTCTGCTCAGTTGATCAACGGTTACAACGCCTACGGCATGAACAACCTCTCTGTTTGGGCTTGGATGTTCCTCTTTGGACACCTGGTTTGGGCAACTGGTTTCATGTTCTTAATCTCCTGGAGAGGTTACTGGCAAGAGTTAATTGAAACCTTGGTTTGGGCCCACGAGCGTACTCCTCTGGCTAACTTGGTTCGCTGGAAAGATAAGCCTGTTGCTCTCTCCATTGTTCAAGCTCGTGTGGTTGGTTTAGCTCACTTCACCGTTGGCTATATCGTCACCTACGCAGCGTTCCTCATTGCTTCTACTGCTGGTAAGTTCGGTTGATCTTGACTACTGGTTTTAGGTAAGTAACTAAAAAATCCCCTGCCGCAAGGTGGGGGATTTTGGTAGTATCTGACTATGCAAAATCAAAAGGAATAAGCTATTAGCAACAATAGATTTGCTAGAATTTTAGTAAATCACTAGAATAAATTTTTGTAAAAAACTATTATTTTGAAATTGTTGTAAGTTTTAAATTGTTTTAATGCTTTAGGAGCAATATGACAGAACTGCAAATACCAGAAGAATTTAAGCCTGGTTTTAAGCTACTGATAAGCATTGATGAAAAAACTTTACAGGGTTTTATTGATGCTTTTCAACAAGCACAGCCATTACAGATTAATGATTTAGTATCAGCAGTTACTTCAAGGGTTAATACTTTGACAAAAAAAGAAGTCAAAGATGTCATAGAAACTCTGATTTCTATACATAACCTTAGAGACTACCTTCAGGAAAATAATGATGCTTCTACAGATGAAGTAGTAGAAAAAATTAGTCAAGCTGTTGAAAATGATGAAGAAGTTGAGATTACTAAAGAACAAAAACAGGAATTTGAGAGGCGTTTAGTTACTTTTTTAGATTTTGATAGTATTCTTAATTTTACATCTAAAGCCATTGAAGTTATACGCGACCATGAGCGGCTATTTCAAAATTCACGGATTCACACTGATATGCGTCCTGTTTTTGAATCTGACTTAGAAGACAGTACAGCAGCGGTAGCTATAGTTAATATGCTGAAAATTGAATATGTAGATTTAGATGGTAAACATGAGTTTTTTGTAGCTTTGGATGCAAATGATTTAAAACAATTACGCGAACAGTTAGATATAGCAGATAGAAAAGTAAAAGCTATTGAGTCAATGCTAAATAAAGCAAATATTCCATACTTAAATGATCTAGATGTAGAGTAGAGGTTATAAAGATGACAGTAGCAGAAAAAGTTAGCTCTTGGTTTCCTAAGAAGCAGCGAAGTTTGAAGCACTTTCCCCTTGCTTATGTACCTAGTCAAGATTCTAATGAAATGAATAAAGCCAGCCTCACAAACAAGTTGGACTGGAATTATTTAAATCTAAAAAAAAGAGTCAGTGAGAATAATCCTAACAATTTATTCTTATTCAAAAGAGGTATATTGCCTCCCAGTAATAGTAAAGTTAAAGTATTTACAAAATATGAAGTTTTCGACCTAGTAGGTAAAACCTGTATTACAGTGAACGATGGACAAAAAATTTATGATTTGGTTCATCGACAATTACAAGCTAACCAACCTGTAGAATTAGACTTTGCAGGAGTGGAAGTTTTTGCTGCTCCATTTTTTAACTTTGCTATCGGACAATTATTGAAAGATATACAGCCAGAAAACCTCAGCAAGTTATTAAAAATAAATAATATTAAACCTCTTGGCAATCAAATAATCAGTTTAGTAATAGAAAACTCCAAGCGATACTACTCGGATCCTATTTTTCGTAGTAGATTAGACCAAGTAATAAATGAAAAATCTGATTTCACCACACTTGTTGAAGAATGGCGTGAAGAAACTCGTGGTGTGTCATCAACCAACCAAATGTGTATGCACCCTGCCTATCAACAAATTATAGGTATGGGTGAACCTGTAATACCTTTATTACTGAGAGAATTAGAGAAAAAATCTGGAAGATGGTTTTGGGCATTAAAATCTATTTCTAGAGAAGATCCTGTGCCTCCAGAGTACAGAGGAAATACAAAAGAAATGACTAAAGCATGGCTTGATTGGGGAAGGGAAAGAGGCTATAAGTGGTAGGAAATAACGCCTGGACTAAATATGTAAAAAACTTTATTGAGCGTGATTTTCCCAATTTAGTGATCCACGGATATAAGCTCACCAGTCCAGATACAACAGATTATAATTGTGTAGCTTGGGCAGCAGAAGATGATGAAAAGTGGTGGTGGCCAGATGCTCAAAATGAAGAATACTGGCCACCAGGTGTTCCTAGAGAAGAAACTCTTGAAGCTTTTCAGCAAGCATTTAAAACAATTGGTTATGAAATTTGTGAGAATGACGTATTAGAAACAGGATTTCAGAAAATTGCTATATATGCCAACTCCAATAAAATACCAACCCACATTGCTAGACAATTACCTGATGGCAAATGGACAAGTAAACTTGGTCAAGATGAAGATATAGAACATAATAATTTACAAGGTTTAACCGGAAATCCTGGTTATGGCGAGGTTGCCTTTTTGATGAAAAAACCAATTTAATTTATCAAGCGATATAAGAGTATATTTCAAATACAAGAGGAAAGGGCTAGTAACTGCTATCTTTAACAACCAATTTTTTCCTTTTATGAGACCCAAAATACACGAATCTATCCCACTAATCTGATTTGCGGTAAAAATCTTTATTTTTTTGCACATCAAAAACGAAAAATCAAGATTTGACAACACACCTAAATTGAAAAAATAGGCATTTTTGGATTAGTGGGATAAGTTCACGCTTTTGATCTCAAATCTTACACCACACCGTACAAACCCAGATAATCTAAGAGGATGTCTGAAAACTTTTTTGTGTTGCATAAAACACTTGTAAATCCCCCTTTATTCCCCTTAAAAAGGGGAACTTTGATTAATTTTTTGGGGGAATCTGGATAAAACCTGATACTTCTCAGACATCCTCTAAAAAGATGCGCCATAAGACTACCTTATTTTTATTGGTTTTAAACGATAAATCAAGGGTTTTGTGATTATACTGTGTAATAAAATCCATCAATTTTTGTTGGTTCAAGATTTCAGTGATGGTAGATCCTTCAAAATCCTTGCACCTATTTTTCTGTTTATCAGCCTCAAACCTTTAATTTCTCTAGGTTTTACATTTATTCAGCAAGCTATAACTATTCGCAGTTTGGCTATAATGAGAGCGCAAACATGATCGCCCTATATAACCTGCTCTACAAGCAGCCAAAAAATAACCCAAAATATAAAATATTTTGGGTGGAAGGTTTAAAATATCTTTAAATTCCTACTGATTATAAATTAATTGCCCAAAATGGTCAAATATCTCCCCACAGGAGGGGTAAAAAATCAAAAATCATTGCGATTGACTACAGTATTTATTTAACTGATTCCCAAAGGTATCTGATTCTTTACCAGCACTTTTAGCTGCTGCTGTTAATGCTGAGTCAATATCTGTTCTGGCCTTTTGGATTTTTACCCTACCTGCTGTAGAAGCTTCTGCTGTTTTAGTTGTACCCAGAGCATTAGCAGCTTTAGCGATCGCTTGACTGAGATTATCAAAAACTTTCGCAAAACTACTTTGAAATTCTTGGAGTTTGGGATCTGCTAATCTTAATTCTTGAATTGATTTAGTGACATTTTGCAAATCTTTGGAGAGTTGCAAGCTAGTTGTTACTTGTGTTCCTTTATTGTTATCAATCAAAGAAGTCCCTTGATTCACAACTTTAACCAATCGTTGACACTGAGAGATTTTACTCTCATTACAACCAGTCATCAACAAAGCAATACTTAGGCTCACAGGAGCAATTACTGTATACTTACGCACGATTAATATGAATATGCTAAAAGTAGTAAAAACCCATTCAGGATAATCCAATTCTACACCCAAAACAAAAACCACTCTTAATTGAGTAGCTTTTTGAAAAATTATTGATACATCCTTACTAATGCGGATTTTATGAACACAGAAAAACCACCCATGAGTAATGAACCGGTGATGATGTTGATAACGCTATTGACTATTTTGAGGCCAACTGGACTTTAGCTGCTAATTGGGGGTTTGCTGCGTGGGAAAAGCTCAACGAGATTAAATCAGAAATGAAGCTGATCAGGCAGGAAGTGATTGCTGCTAATCAAATCCAAGATTACAGGTTAGACAAGCTGGAAGTGTCTATCAGGTCTGTTGAGAAGTAAAATTAACTCTGACTTGTCTATAACTTAATCCTGAGTTATTTCTAACTTTTTTCTGGGGATTCTGTATAGTAAGATTTAACCGGAGTCTTGCTGATTAGAGGAAGTGGCTTGAGGAGATTTTTCTATAAAGTTACTAACTGTACGAAATCAAATCTATACTTCACCCCCACTTTCACTGCTTTTGATATTAATTGACATTGATATAGCAGTGACTGAAAAGAATTGACTGCTTAATTTACCATTATTTCCCAGATAGAACCAAAAAATTCTAAAATCCGCCCATGACGCAACTAAGAGATTCTCTGCGCCGAACCAAAATTGTTGCTACTGTTGGACCTGCTACCAGTAGTCCAGAAATGCTGAAAGCAATTATTGAAGCGGGTGCAACGACACTGCGATTAAATTTTTCCCACGGCACTCATGCTGACCATCAGCGCAGTATCCGGTTAATTAGACAAACCGCTTTTGAACTGAATAGACCTGTAGCAATTTTACAAGATTTGCAAGGTCCAAAAATTCGCTTGGGACAATTTGAAAATGGTTTTATCATGTTGTCTAAGGGCGATCGCTTCACTTTAACAAACCGCCCAGTGGTAGGAACTCAAGAAATTAGCTGCGTTACCTACGATTATTTAGCAGAAGAAGTCCCCGTCGGTTCCAAAATTCTCCTCGATGACGGCCGGGTAGAAATGGTTGTTGAGGAAATTAACCGCGATAAAGGCGATTTACATTGTCGGGTTACAGTTGCAGGTAAACTTTCTAACAACAAAGGTGTTAATTTTCCGGGAGTTTACTTATCCATCAAAGCCATGACCGACAAAGACCGCGAGGATCTGATGTTTGGTCTAGATCAGGGTGTAGACTGGGTAGCACTTTCCTTTGTTCGCAACCCCCAGGATATTATCGAAATTAAAGAGTTAATTTCCAGCACGGGGAAAAACGTTCCTGTAGTTGCCAAAATTGAAAAACACGAAGCGATAGAACAAATGGAAGCGGTTCTGTCTTTGTGTGATGGGGTGATGGTGGCTAGAGGTGATTTAGGGGTAGAATTGCCAGCAGAAGATGTACCTGTGTTGCAAAAGCGGTTAATTGCTACTGCTAACCGTTTGGGTATTCCCATCATCACCGCTACCCAAATGTTAGATAGCATGGTCAGCAACCCCCGTCCTACCCGTGCAGAAGTATCTGATGTGGCTAACGCGATTTTAGATGGTACGGATGCGGTGATGCTTTCCAACGAAACTGCTGTAGGTAGTTATCCTGTGGAAGCGGTAGCAACTATGGCGAGAATTGCTGAACGCATTGAACAGGAAGAAGCAGAACATCCTTCCCGTTTGACGCGAGATGATAAACGTTCTATTCCTAATGCTATCAGTCAAGCAGTTGGTCAAATTGCTGAGAATTTAGGTGCAGCAGCAATTATGACTTTGACACAAACGGGAGCAACTGCGCGGAATGTTTCTAAATACCGTCCGAAAACGCCAATTTTAGCCATCACACCCCATGTCAATGTGGCGCGACAATTGCAGATGGTTTGGGGTGTAAAACCGTTGTTGGTGTTAGATTTACCTTCTACTGGTCAAACCTTCCAAGCTGCTATTAATGTAGCCCAGGAAAAAAACCTGTTGAGTGAGGGTGATTTGGTGGTGATGACTGCTGGTACACTGCAAGGTGTTTCTGGGTCAACAGATTTGATTAAAGTGGAAGTGGTGACAGCGGTACTAGGTCAAGGTATTGGTTTAGGACAAGGTTCTGTCAGTGGCCGCGCTAGGGTTGTGCGTACTGGTATAGATGCGACTCATTTTAATCATGGCGATATTTTGGTGGCATCGAGTACAGGCGTTGATTTTGTTGATGCGATTCGCAAAGCTAGTGGTATTATTACTGAAGATGAAAGTCTTACTAGTCACGCAGCAGTAATTGGTTTACGTCTTGGTGTACCTGTTATTGTTGGTGTGAAGGAAGCGACGCAGGTAATAAAAGATGGGTCAATTTTGACTTTGGATATGCAGCGGGGTTTGGTTTATTCTGGTGCAGTGGGAACACCGTAAAGAATTAAAAATTGAAAATTGAAAATTGAAAATTAAAACCCAACAATTATCTGTTTTAATTTTTAATTTCTACCGCTTTTTTGAAACTTTCTGTTCTTGTAATTTGACTGATTTATAAATCTGACGATGAGGAATTTGAGAGTTAGCAAATGCTAGGTTGAAGATTCTGTTTTTATCGTCAGATTCATTTTAACCCACCTTCCGCACCCTAAACTGTCACACAACGAAAAATGGTCATTTGGGGATTTGAGATTGGCGAACTGCTTGCAGCAGCGCTTCGCTATCGCTACCTAAACTTTAGACCATTTTGTATTAAAATTATCCTCAAAGGTCTTCAAAAATCCGAAATTACCGATTGTGACACTGGGGGGTGCGGAATGTGGGATCAAAGGTTAGAGGCTGATAAACACAGAAATTAGTGCAAGGGTTTTGAAGGGTATACCGGAAAAAGTGTGCATTTTTTGGGATTTCAAGAGATGGCAAAGAAATTTTCAAATCTCCTCCTGACTCCTGACTCCTGACTCCTGACTCCTGACTCCTGACTCCTATGCCCTCACGGAAAGACTTTCTCAGCAACCCCTATTTATATTAGTGGGTTAAACAGTCGTTAACCCACCTTAAAAATTTACCTATTCTTTGTGGTGATGAAAGCGAATACCTATGAAAATATCATAGACAAACTCAAAGAAATCCTTTTTCTGCAATAACCCTGAAGTCTGAGGACTACCTTTTTCATCTAACAGCGGTTTCATCAAATAGTAAGTGGGTTGGTAATTATACCAAGGAATTGAAGGCCACAAATGATGAATGAGGTGGTAATTCTGTCCTAAAATCAGGATGTTGAGAATTTTACCAGGATATACGCGGGCATTTTTCCAGCGATCGCGTTCTACAAAGGGACGATGGGGTAAATAATCAAAAAATAACCCTAGTCCTATTCCCACTATAAACGCTGGAATAAACCAAAAATTGAGAATATAGCCCAAAAAGTGATATTGGACGGAAATATAAACAATAGAAACTACAATCAAACGGCTAATAAACCATTCTAGTAGCTCATATTTGCGCCACAATCGCCGTTGAAAGAAAAATACTTCATGGTACAAAAACCTCACCGCTATCAACCATAATGGACCACCCGTAGAAACGTAATGATCTGGGTCGTCTTTGGGGTGATTGACGTTACCATGATGCTGAAGATGTACTCGTGTAAATACTGGAAAAGCAAAAGCCAAAATCAGGGCGCTACCATGCCCTAACATCGCATTAATCACCCGGTTACGATGGGCGGACTGATGACAAGCATCATGAATAATCGTCCCAGAACAGTGTAAAGCCAGAGTGTTAATGCTAAAACATAGCCAATGCGGCCATTCCCATACCCAATAACCAAAGTTGGAAAATACCAACATTGTCACTACTGTAAAAAATAGCAACATTGTGGGATTAAAATCCCCAGGAGGTGCTAAAAGTTCTTTGGGCGGGATTGTCAGCGGCTTTTGTGCCTCCGACGTAAGCATTATTAACTCCTTTTGTGTCAAATATTAAAAATATACGACAATTCTTAGTAAAAAGTAAACTTATGTTAATTTCATAGTTCCAAAAAGCATAGACAAATATCTCAAGCAAATTCTGACGTAGAATGTAAAATCTCCGTGGCTTTAGCCCGGAGAGTGTCAATCTCATCACCAGTCTACTGGTAAACCTAACTGTTCTAAGGTTTTGCCATCTTGTAATAGCGGATGGATCTGGCTGTCTATATGAATTTGACCACCTGAAAGGACTAAAGCACGTTGGGTCACTTTCCCTAACCACTGTAAGTCATGGGAAGCAATTAACATTACCTGCACAGGCAACTTTAATAATACTTGGGCTAAATGTCGTCGCCATGCAGGATCAAGTCCGTTGGTTGGTTCATCTAAAATCAGAATTGCTGGGTCTAGAGCTAATATTGATGCTAGGGCGGCTAAACGTCTTTGTCCTCCAGAAAGTTCGTGTGCGGAACGGTGAGCATATTCTTCTAAACCAAAATCAGCTAATAACTGTCGTGCTTTGTCCGTTGCTACTGCTGGTGAAATACCATAGTTGCGTGGTCCAAAGGTGACATCTTCCAAAATTGTCGGCATAAATAATTGATCATTGGCATCTTGAAAAGTAAAACCGATGTGTCTGCGTATTTGGGGTAACGTATTTGGTTCTACGGGAATACCGTTAATAGAAATTGTGCCACTGTGGGGATGTTTTAAACCGATGAGATTTTCTAGGAGAGTGCTTTTTCCTGAACCTGTTGCACCCATTAAAGCGACGCGATCGCCTGCATTTAAGGTAAAGGAAATATCTTTTAATACGGGTTGCTGGTGTGAGTAGGCATACACCAGATTTTTCACCTCAACGACAGAGGTATGAGGATGAAAGATAAAAGTTTGGGGATGAGAAGTTAAGGATGTCAAGATTCACAACTCAAATATAGGTGATTGGTGATTGGTGATTGGTGATTGGTGATTGGTGATTGGGTTATTAACTTCCCTTTCCTCCCCATCTACCCATCTCCCCTTCCTGTTTCCTGGTGTATTAAAAATAGGAACTGACGGTAATACAAGCAGCAATAATGAAGACTAAGATTAGTGTAAAACGTTCTTTTGGGTTAAGGGTAGAGTCTATAGGTAGTTGACCATTGTAACCACGAGTGATCATTGCACCATAAACTCGTTCTGCTCTGTCTAAAGTACGCAGATACAAAGAGCCGATCATAGCTGCACTGGCATAACGTAACCATCCCCCAGCACCATTTAAACCTCGTAGTTGGGCGCTACGCTGCATTCTGGCTAATTCTGAGAGTAAAATTTCTAGATATTGCCCAGCTAGGAGCAAATTTTCCTTTAATGGGGCGGGTACGGGTAAACCTTTAAGGGCGATGCCAAAACTGTGGGGGGGTAAGGTGAGTAAAAAGCTATTCATGACTATTAAACAAATTAGCGATCGCACCAGTAAAAAACTTGCTTTTTCCCACCCCAAGGGTAACGCTACCAATGACAGAAAAATCAATTCTGCACCTAGTAAACTCCCTAATTTGCGAATAGAAACCCGGAATATAAATACCCACAAAAGTGCGATCGCACCATACACCAGCAAATTTGACCAGCTATGAGGCTTTAAAAAAGCTGCCCCAATCACAATGATCAGGGATAATTGCAAGCGTAATGCCAAGGAAATGTTAAGCATTTTTAGGTTTCATCACTTTAGCAATACCAAAAGCCACAGCAAAGCAAGCTGTCGCACCTACCCAACCAGTAATACTTGTACCGATTTGTCCTAAACCTTGAATTTCATAATCAGCTAAGGGTGTTGGTACTACAACTCTGACTTCTTCGGCTTTGTTGATAAAATCCAAGTTTTCTGCTACTCTTTCTAACCCATCTGGCCAAGCGGAAGCAAATAAAGATAAAACACCTGCAACTAGGAAAATACTCACCACTGGTATCAACCATCCTCCAAATTTCTCTTCTTCTCCTGGTAACAAGTCTGGACGTGCTGTGGCTAAATAGGCTAACACACCACCAGTAATCAAGCCTTCACCTACACCGATCAAAATATGTACACCTGTCATTGCAGGTAAAACTATATTCGCTGGTGCTGTCCCAGAAAGGGCTAACTGAATAGCACAAGCTATAGCTGCTGCCACTACACTAACACCTGCTGCTATACCTGCGGCTAGGGGTAAACGCCCTTTAGAACCACCCAGTAGTCGCTGTAAGGTCTGGGTTAAGAACCAAGCTACCCAAACACTGATTACTCCCAAGTTTAAAATATTTGCACCCAAGGCAGTAATACCACCATCAGCAAATAGCACTGCTTGAATTATTAAAACTGTTGCTATACATAACATTGCTGCCCAAGGACTACCTAACATAATCGCCGCTAAAGCACCGCCGCACAGGTGTCCGCTAGTACCTCCCGCTACGGGAAAATTAATCATTTGGGCGGCAAAAATAAAGGCTGTGGTTAATCCTAATACGGGAGCGCGACGAACACCAAAAGCTGTTTGCGATCGCCCAAAGGACACAAATAAAGCTGCTCCACTGGCTAAACTTGTAGCTGCTGCTACTGGAACAGAAATAAATCCATCTGGTATATGCATGAAAATCCTTGTTTTTCGCTTTTTTTTACACTAATTTCAGCAATAGAATTACAACTGCAAAAGATAGCATGACAATTCTAAATTTATAGGAAACTAAATTTCCCCTATATTTACAATGCCCCATTGGAGGATGTTTTGGCAGGGATTTGGAAAATTTTTATAATAAAAAATACATCCAAATTTGTATTTATTTATTAAATTATGAATATTTGTATATTTATTGTTTATTTTTGTAAATATTAATTCCTGATTGATTTAATCAGTCAGGAATTTGCAGTGTTTGTGGTTAACTATCTAGAAACTAACTGATGAACCAAAAGATCAATCAGAGAAGCTTGATAATAAGGTTGACAAATTGTGTGAATTTTGGCTGGTGAAATATTGCCATTTTTCAAGGTAATTATGTTACCATAAACAGATTGATCATCAAATAATTGATCAACTGCTATATTCACAGATTGCAGATCAAAACATCTCTCTTTACTTTGGGGAGCAAAATCAATCATAATACACGATTGATAACCACATTTTTGCAAAATCTTCAGACAATTTAAAGTTTTTTCTAAAAAATCCTTTGACCAACCTTTTTGACCTTGTTTTTTATTGACTCCACCACCATACTCAAACATAATTACCTGGGGAAGTAAAGCGTTATCAATGTTTGGCAATTGCTCAATTACATTAAATTCCCAACCTTCAATATCCAATTTCAAACAAGTAATTTTATCAGGTTTAATTCTGGATAATAAAGTAGATAAAGTGATAGATTCTACTTCTTTGGTTTTAGGAGAAGAACCAAACCACTCAGGAGAAAGAGAACTAAAATTACTATTAAATAGACCTGCAAAATTCCCTAAATATAGCAGTTGTTTTCCATCTATATTAGATAAACAACTTTCCAAAAGTTTAATTCCATAACTAGCACTAATCTGTTTTAATTTCTTAACAGGAAGGGGTTCAACTGCAATAGTGGGATAACCTAATTTAGCAAATACTTCACAATAAAAAGCAAAAGTCCCCACCCCAACATCAATACAAAATCCTTCTTTTTGGGGATCAATTTCCTGGATAATTTCTGCTAATAATGATTGACAACAAGATTCAACACGCATGATTTTCAACCTCACAGTTAATTATTTCAAGTAGAACCAAGTAGAAATTTTTCTGCTTTTATTCTTTAATAAAGACAGCATTAAAATAACGAACATGACCATCTTTTCCCAAGACTTGATCAAGATTACCAGCGTAAGCGTAACCTAAATTATCTAATAAACTAAAAATTTCTCGAAATTGCGCTGCTTAACTATGCCCTGTATTTCTCCATAGTTTCCATAATTATTGACAATAATTCCTGATTCCTATACTATAACTAATGGTAATTGCAAATAATTTGCAATTTCCTATTTGTGTTCCCTCCTCATCACCTGATGTCTGAAAAATGTCTGAAAACTTTAGTCGGAGTAAAAATATACTTTTAAATCGCCGCCAACTGATAACAATGGGCATATTTGGCGGTGGTGTAATTGGTGTAACTGCAATTTTACAGACTATAAATGCAAAAAATAATGTCACTGTTAAAGTTCCCCCAATGGAAATGGAATCATCTAATAATGCTACTAACAGTGCTACCAAACCCATACAGGTGCTGAGAAACTTTGATTATGGGACATTAAAGCAGGAAAATGGGCGGACTATTCGAGAATTTGAGTTAATAGCAGGTACTTCCACCATTCAGCTAAATAATGCGGTATCTTACAATATTTGGGATTTAAATGGGCGTATTCCTGGACCGACGTTAAGAGCAAAAGCAGGGGAAAGAATAAGAGTATTATTTCTCAATAAGGCTGGACATTCCCATTCTTTACATTTCCATGGGGTGCATCCCGCAGAAATGGATGGTGTAAAACCTGTGAGTAATGGTAAAGCAACTATCTATGAATTTGATGCAGAACCCTATGGTGTGCATTTGTATCACTGTCATATTGCACCTGTAACCCGTCACATTGCTAAGGGTTTATATGGAATGTTTATTATTGATCCGCCTCAATCCCGTCCTCCTGCTGATGAAATTGTTTTAATTATGTCTGGATATGACATAAATGATGATAATAAAAATGAGTATTACGCATTTAATGGTTTGCCTCATCATTATATGCACCATCCTATTCAAATTTATCAAAATCAATTAATTAGAGCTTATGTTTTGAATATTATTGAGTTTGATCCTGCTGTCACCTTCCATTTACACGCTAACTTTTTTGATGTTTATCGTTCGGGGATGACGATGACTCCCAGTGAAAAGACGGATGTTTTAACAATGGGTGTAGCAGAAAGGCACATTTTAGAGTTTGCGTTTCGTTATCCGGGTAAGTATATGTTTCATCCCCATCAGGATGCGATCGCTGAAAATGGATGTATGGGACAGTTTGAAGTTATCGCAGGTGACAGGTGACAGGTGACAGGTGACTGGGGACAGAAATTTGTAAGTCATGGAACTTACCTAACACTTGGTTAAGAAATGATTAAACTATACTTTTGCTGGTTAAAAATAGTTACTATAATTTGTCATTTATGCTAAAAAAATATAATTACTAATGCAAATTACTTTTAATTATACTCACCAGTCAATTCTGTAAATTTGTCCATTATTGGGTTTTAGCGTCTCCAGGAGCAAATCAATGATTAAATCACGTTACATATTATTATCAATAGCGGCTTGTGTGATTGTTACCCTTGGTTCTTGTGCGGGGAATACCCCCACCGCAGAAACGACTTCAACCCCAGCAGTGACGCAAGCCAGCGCCCACAGTAGTCATAGTGGGAAAGCCAAAATTAATATTAATGATGCTATTTTGTCCGAGTTAGACAAATTTGAAGCTCAACTTGGTGTACCCGCTTTATCTAATAAAATACAAGCCAGTCGTCCTTACAGTTCTCCAGAAGATTTAGTCACCAAAAAAGTAATTACTCAAGCACAGTTTGAGCAAATTAAAGACATGGTGACAGTTGAAGAAGTTGTACTCACAGGAGAAGCAAAAGATGTAGATTACATGACAAAATTGGCATTAATGAAAGGACATCTTTTAGTAGCACAAGAATTGTTAGCACAAAATCAACCCAAACAAGCCGAACCCCATATAGGACATCCAGTTGAGGAGATTTATGTTGATGTAGAAGAACAACTTAATGAACGCAAAGTCAAAGAATTTAAAACTAATTTAGTGAATTTGACTAACTTGGTAAAATCTAATCCTCAAGATGCTAAAATCAAAGATAATTTTACCAATTCTATGGCATCTGTGGATAGTGCGATCGCCGCATTACCAACTCAAGAACGCTCAAAACCAGAATTTGTGTTAAAAGTAATTAATGGTTTATTAGACGCAGCTAACGCCGAATATGGAGCAGCAGTAGCAAAAGGTAAAATTACCGAACCAATAGAATATCAAGACTCTCGTGGTTTTGTTGTCTATTCCCATGAACTATATCAAGGAATTTCTGGACAAATGGCTCAAGCAAACCCAGAAGCACACAAAGCCATAGATAAAGCTTTCACAGAACTATTAAAAGTTTGGCCTGCTGTTATTCCACCCGTACAAGCAGTCAAAACCCCTGAAGATGTTACCAAAATGGTAAAAATTATAGAGGAAAACACTCAAAAAGTGTTATCTCAAACTAACACGAAAGCACAAAGTTAGTATTTGCACACCATTGGACATCCACAAAAAACAGCTTAAAATAAGTGAAAATAGAGGAAATAGTGAAAAGTGAAACACTAAAAAAATTATCTACATTGAACTAAGATAAAAAGTGTATAGCTACTCACTAAAATCCTCTCCAAATTTAATTTTGCTCATCTTAACAACTGATGCGAGAACTCGACCACCAAAAAACCATTGACATCCTCAACGCCATCATGGAATTTGAACTAGCTGGCGTTGTTCGCTACACTCATTATTCCCTAATGGTAACAGGACCAAACCGCTTACCTATTGTCGCTTTTTTCAAAGCCCAAGCCAGTGAATCATTACTTCATGCCCAACAAGTAGGAGAAATTCTCACCGGTTTAGATGGACATCCTACCTTGAGAATTGCCCAAATGGAAGAAACTTTCAAACATTCAGTCAAAGATATTTTGGAAGAAAGTTTATCCCATGAAAAGAAAGCATTGGATATGTATAAAACTCTACTAAATACAGTTGAAGATGCTAGTATTTATCTGGAAGAATTTGCCCGTGGCATGATCGGACAAGAAGAGTTACATAATTTAGAACTCAAGAAAATGTTACGCGATTTCAGCTAATATTTCGAGGAGTCAAGATTCAGCTTTTTAGTTTCTTTTCTTTCGTTCGTTTCTATACTATGTGTAGGAACGAGCAAAGAAAAAAGAAATTTGATAGTTCTCAGTTTTTTACACAATCAAGAATAGTGATCAAGCGTTCATAACCACTAATAAAAATGAATTTTAGTATTGCATTACCTACTTTCGTTATTACTCTCCGAGAAGGTGTAGAAGCTGCCCTAGTTGTGGGTATTGTCCTCGCTTTATTGAAAAAAGCCAAACAATCTCATCTCAATTCATGGGTATATGCAGGTGTTGGAGTTGGTATTATTGTTAGTGCTTTAATTGGCGTTTTATTCACTGAAATCATTAAATTTTTAGGTTCTATAAATCCTCAATACACCTCTGTAGTTGAACCAACATTAGAAGGTGTATTTAGTATTTTAGCAATCATTATGCTGAGTTGGATGCTGATCTGGATGACAAAACAAGCCAGATTTATGAAAGCTCAAGTTGAAGGTGCAGTTAACGAAGCATTAACACAAAATTCAAATGCTGGATGGGGGGTTTTTAGTTTAATTTTAGTTGCTGTTGTGCGGGAAGGTTTTGAAACAGTCTTATTTGTAGCTGCCAATTTTCAACAAGGTTTATTACCAACTTTAGGCGCACTTGGTGGTTTAGCAACAGCAGCAGGAATTGGTGTTTTATTATTTAAATGGGGTGTGAAAATTAATATTCGCCAATTTTTCCAAATTATGGGCGTTTTATTAGTTTTAATTGTCGCTGGTTTAGTAATTTCGGCTTTAAAACATTTTGATGATGCAATGGCTAGTTTAGCACTCAGCAACCGCGCCTCGGAAAATCTTTGTTTTTATTATGAACACTTTACTAAAATTCACTCTTGTATTTTAGGTCCAATGGTTTGGAATACTGCTAACATTTTACCTGATAGCAAGTTTCCTGGTATTATTCTCAAATCTTTATTTGGCTATAGAGATAAACTTTATATAGTGCAAGCAGTTGGATATTTAGTGTTTTTAATTAGTATTGGTGGCTTGTATTTTCGCAGTATCATGGGTGGAAATATGCAAAAACAAAAAAATATTCCTGTCGCTGAAAAATAGCATTCTATATCAACCCAGATACCAAGAAGTCGGGTATCTAGGTTATTTTCCTGTAAGGGCGTTCGCGAAGCGTGCTGGAAGCATCAGCATTCGGGCAATAAATTCTCAATTTTTATCACAGGTTATTTTCCGAATGCTTCGCCCCTACGACTCCTGTTAAATACAACTCAAAAGATTTTCTTTAATTCCTGAGCAGATTTTTCAATTGCAGCTATACTGCCAGGATTCACCATTCCGTAATAATCAAAAACATAAACTTGATTATTTTGAGTAGCTTTTAATTTCTGCCAAAACGGCTCTTTTTTCAAAGAATCTAACAAAGTTGCTTCAGCACTAACCACAATTAAAACATCAGGATTTGCTGCTAAAACTTTTTCGGCTGAAAGTGTTACATAACCACCAATAGGGCTATTACCTTGTAATTCTGCGGCGACATTTTTCGCACCAAACAGAGAAACTATATCACCTGCCCAACTGTTTTTATTTGGTGCTAAAATTGGTTGACGACTTACTAAAACTAAAGTCGAAAGATTCTGATTTTTTTGATTTTTCTTTTCCGGTAAAAAAGTTTGATATCTATTTAATAAAGGTTGGGGATCTGCACCTATTTTCTCTGCAATATTTTTAGTGAGTTCTTCCAAAGCTTCCCAGCTATATACTTTTGTGGATAAAGTTTTTATTCCTAGCTGTTGCAGTTTTTGTAATGGTACATCAGAAAAACCTGCTACACCAATTACTAAATCTGGTTTTAATGCTACAATCTTTTCTAAGTTTGGTGCATTTTGTCCTTGACTAACTTGAGGAATATCTTTAAATCGAGGATCATCTTTTAATAACTTACTACCAACAATTCCTACTAATTTTGTTTGATCTAGTTCAGCAATAATATCAGCAGACAGCGAAGAAAGCGCAACCACTCTTTTCACAGATGTGTTAGGTGATTTTTGTGCAATGGTAATATCTGGTGTAATTTCTGGTTTTACTGCTTGTGTTTGGCTGGTTTCTGTAGCACAAGACAACAAAAACAAACTTAAAAAAATTGATACTAAAAATGATTTATGACGCATAATATTGTTTTGATTTCTCATTTCTTATTTTTTGGGAATCGGCAATTTTAT
Source organism: Sphaerospermopsis sp. FACHB-1194 (assembly GCF_014696235.1). Lineage (NCBI taxonomy): Bacteria > Bacillati > Cyanobacteriota > Cyanophyceae > Nostocales > Aphanizomenonaceae > Sphaerospermopsis > Sphaerospermopsis sp. FACHB-1194. The sequence goes on from NZ_JACJPU010000015.1 coordinate 70,041, forward strand.
TTTTTCAAATTATAGCAACTTCTAGCAACAAACAAGGTTTTTACCTCTGTTACCTGTCACCTATCACCTGTCACCTGTCACTTCATCTAAATCTTCAGGAGTATTACAATTAAATAACATATCCGATTTTAACAAAGGTAAAGTTTCCACAGGATGTAATTTTAGAAACTGTTGAAAAGATCGTCCTCCTTGATTGATAAAATCTAAAATTAGAGGTAAACAAGAACTGCGATAAAAACCACAAAGCGGTTCCCAACATTGGGTATTTTTTACCAAACAAGCAATATTTTCTCCTTTTATATTATCTAATCTTTTCACCCAATCTTGCAACACTTCAACTTGCAAATTTGGTAAATCGCAAGCTAATAATAACACCCATTCTGTGTTTACTTTCTCTAAACCTTTTACAAAACCCACTAAAGGTCCTTGTGTGTTATGGGGGTTTTCTTGTATAAATTCACATTCTGGTAACGGTAAGTGTTGATATCTTTCTGGCCAAGGTGTAACTATATATATAGTATCCGTGCAACTTTTAGCGACATTGCCAACTTTTTGTAATAAGGGTATTCCCTGAATAGGAATCAAAGCTTTATCCTTTCCCATCCTCGAACTTTTACCACCTGCAAGAACTATGGCGCTTAATGTAGTCATAGGAACAAAATCTTTATTGATACGTCTAATCATCAAGTATTAATAAGTGTTAAATTTATATCAATATATTTATTGATACCTTAAATAAGGTTCAGTAAAATGTACATTTTCTATGAACAGGTATCAAAATAGAGCCATATTTTGCGGATTCTGACATTAAAAGATGTATTATTTATTATCCACTAGGAAATTATATCACCGCTATGTCTGATTATAATCAAGCAGTTGCTATAGATGTCAACAACTTAGCAGCTATCAATAATATAGGGTTCATTAAATATGAACAAGGAGACAAAGAAACAGCGATTCAACAATGGCAACAAGCGATTAAAATTAACAATAAATCTGCTGAGGCCACCTTAGCTTTAGCTGTAGCTTTATATGGTAAAGGAGAACAACAACAGGCTTATAAGTTAGCAGAAACAGCATTAAAGTTAGATAGAAAATTTGCTGATTTTCACTGGATGAAAAAGCATTTTTGGGGTCAAAGTATGATTACTGATGCTCAGAAATTTCTATCTACTCCTCAAATGAAAAATTTGTTATCACAGTTGCGTTAATGTTAATATTTACTTCTTTCTAATATTCTCATTCCCATACTCTGTGTGGGAATGACTTTATTTTGCAGTCACATCTCTGATTAAATATCTCTTGATTTGTTGAAACTTGTGACTGCTGACTAATGATGTATCACCTTTATGTTAAAATATAAAACATAGCTAGATGAGAGGTTAACAAATATGACCCAAGAATTAATAGACCTCAGAAATAGTATTTTACAAGGACGTTACGCAGATGCTTTGGCAATTGTGGACGAGTTAGAAGGAATGAGTAAACAAGCTATTTTGGGCAATATCCAGTCGTATGTAAGGATTTTGTTAATTCATTTAATTAAAAATCAAATCGAACAGCGTTTAACAAATTCTTGGTCTGCATCTATTCGTAATGCTATCCGAGAAATTAAAAAGATCAATATTAAAGATAATAAGAAATCCTATTACATCAATCAAGATGAATGGGAAAGTTTTATGGAGGAAGAGGTGATTGAAGATGCGATCGCTGATGCTAGTTTGGAAGTGATGAATGGTATTTATAACCAATTCCAACTAGGAGAAATTATAGATAGAAAACAGTTAATTGCAACTGCTTTACAATTCCTCAATTTAACTTATTCCTATTCACCTAAAGAATTACCTGCTATGGTTGCAGAAACTTTAACTCAGTTACCTGGTGGTGAAGATTGGAAAATAGGAAAAAGGTAAATACCGCAGGAGTCAGGAGTCGTAGGGGCGAAGCATTCGGACAACAATATTGGGGAAAAATCGAGAATTGATCACCCGAATGCTTCGCCCGTACAGGAGTCAGGAGTTATTAATTTTGGATTTTGGATTTTGGATTTTGGATTTTGGATTTTGGATTGTTTTTCTTAACTCCAATCTAAAATCTAAAATCTAAAATCTTCCTCCCTATTCCCTATTCCCTTCTTACTGTCACCTGTCACCTGTCACCTGTTACCTGTCACCTCACCCTCTATTCTGACTTCTTTGCACCTGTAACAACAACTCCTCTAAACTCCCTGGTGCGGGAAGACATTTCAACCCTTGACACACTAAACCCACACTTCCATCTGGTAAATCTAATACAACTGAAAAAGCGGTAGTGGGTAGATATTTAGGCATTAATGACTTAATCTGCTCAGTGGTACTACGAATCAATGTACAATTCCGATACCAATCTAAAGCAGTAAATAAACTAGCACAACCTTGAGGAGATTCATTCATTACACCTTTAAAGGCTTTTAATCCTGATTCAGCTAAATCAAGATAATGTAAGTTATCAGTAAGTAAAGATAACCTGACTAAATTGGCGATCGCCACCCCATTAGCTGAGGGTGTAGCATTATCCGCAAAACTCCGCTCCCTGATAATTAAATCTTGACTATTATCGCTAGATGTGTTAAAGTAACCACCTAATTCTACACTCCAAAGAAAATCATTAAACTCATCTTGGAGAGCGATCGCTTTTTCCAACCAATCAGCATTTTCTAAATCCGCTTGCTGTAAATCCAACAATGCTTTAATAAACAAAGCATAATCTTCAGATTGAGCTAATACCGTCGCTTCACCCTCATAATTAAGTCGGTGAAAACGTCCATCCACAAATTGATGATCTAAAATAAACTTAGCCGCTTTTATTGCTAACTCCAAATAACTAGGTTCTTGAAAAACCTCCCCTGCTCTAGCTAAACCGGAGATCATCAAACTATTCCAAGCTACAATCATCTTAGTATCAGTCACCGCAGGAATGCGACCAGGCCAGTTAGTGATTTTCGCTTCCTGATTATCTCGCGCTGGGGGAAAAGTTGCTAGTGCATCAGGAGTTGCACCATAACGCACAGTAAACAACTTACTCAAAGCAACTTCTAAAGTTTCACTCAGTTCACCGGGATGTAACCTTTGTAAAACATTTTTCCCTTCAAAATTGCCATTAACACTAACAGTAAACTGTTGTTCTAATTCCGTTAATTCTTCAGTTGTTAACAGTTGTTGTAATTCCTGATAACTCCAGACATAAAAAGCACCTTCCTCCGGTTCTGTATCTATGGGGTTAGTGAAACTATCCGCATCTTGAGCAGCATAAAAATAACCGCTAAGTGCTGTCATTTCCCGTTGTAACCATTTTACAGTTCCAGCCACCGCTCGTTTAAAAGCCGGTTCTTCAATTCCCGCACTCCACAAATCAGCCAGATATTCTACAATCTGACCATTATCGTAAAGCATCTTTTCAAAGTGGGGGACAGTCCAAGTAGGATCAACAGTGTAGCGATGAAAACCACCAGCAACATGATCATAAATACCCCCCAAAGCTAAATCTAAACCCCGTTGAGTAGAAACTTGTAATCCATCATACCGAGATTGATCATTAAACCGAGAACCCCGCAAAACCAACTCACCATAGGGGATCATCGGAAAACTATTACCAACCTGCTTAGGAGAAATGATCCCCGTGCAAACTTCCCAACCTATTTGTAATAATTCTTGATCAGCTACTTCCTGACTGCCATCATTTTGTAACACCGCAGATGTCAGCAAAGCTTCGAGAATTAAAGCTTTTCTTTGACGTAACTCCTCTTTTTCAGTATCGTAGTAATTGCGTAAAGCTTGTAAAACCTGCAAAAAACCCGGACGACCATAACGGGGATCAACAGGAAAATAAGTACCCGCGTAAAAAGGGACTAAATCATCAGGAGAGAGAAAAGCATTAAGAGGCCAACCCCCTTGACCAGTCATCATTTGTAAACTTTGCATATAGATGCTATCAAGGTCGGGTCTTTCTTCTCTGTCTACCTTGATGGGGAGAAAATTGGCATTCATATATTGGGCGATCGCCAAATCAGAAAACGCCTCACCTTCCATCACCGTACACCAGTGACAACTAGAGTAACCAATAGAAAGAAAAATCGGTTTATTTTGCGCCCTTGCAGTTTCCAATGCTTCATCACACCAAGGCCACCAGTCAATCGGGTTTTCAGTGTGTTTGCGGAGATAAAGACTTTTTGTGTCAGCTAGTCGATTAGTCATGATAATAGTTTTCCACCATTTTCTGACCAGTCTAGCGTTTTTAAAGTTAAGCTGTTGGACATTTAACTTGCATATTATCTAAAATTGAAACTCTTGTGGGGTGGGCATCCTGCCCGCATTGGTTGTGCAAATTAAAGGTTTATCAGCTTATTACTTTTTAGTCATTAGTTATTATTTATTATTTATTAGTTATTTTTACCCAGTCACCAATCACCAATCACCAATCACCTTTTATTTGGAAAAACGAATAGTTGAACCGAGAACAGGGGCTGGAATTTCCGATACAGGTGATACAGACTTGCGAGGAATTTGGGTACTGGGGTTTAGTGCTGCGATTAGGTGCAGCAAAAAAGTGATTAAAGCAGCTTGCATAAGTCTTTCTAGCATAGCACTCCTCTCTTGAAAAATAGCATTTAAATTTAGATTGGTTAATCTAAATACACCAGATAGTCCCGATTTACCGGATTTGCAAAATATGTCCGGAAAATTAACCAGGTTCAGGTTAAAAATTGTGAAAAAAGTTACTAATACCTGAAAAAGAATTTCGACCAAATAATATAGATTCGCCAACACAAGGCAAGCTAAAGTTATAGGTCAATAAATAGGCACGCAGACAGCTAGTGTCAGAATGTAAGTTAATCATCTGTTAATGATGATGAACTTTTGAATTCTCCCGCTTTTGACATCGCCACAATTCTTGAGACTGCTATCAGTCGCTAAAAGTGCCTGTTAAAAAAAATTTTGGCGATGAGATATTTGATTCTAGAGTATTGCTATTGAAAAATCTGTTTGCTCAGAGCAGATGATTAGGAGATCAAAAATTTATCTGTTATTGTCGAGATATCCAAATTTGACAATCAACACAATCAGCCTCTCTCATAGATAGAATAAATAGCAAATAGATACAAATACGCTCAATGATTCCTATCGTTATTGAACAATCGGGTCGAGGCGAACGCGCCTTTGATATCTACTCACGGCTGTTACGTGAGCGGATCATTTTTTTGGGACAACAGGTGGACAGCAGTCTGGCTAACCTGATAGTTGCCCAATTGTTGTTTTTAGATTCTGAAGACCCGGAGAAAGACATTTATATGTATATCAACTCTCCTGGTGGTTCAGTGACGGCGGGGATGGGCATTTTTGACACCATGAAAAATATCCGCCCCGATGTCTGTACCATTTGTACCGGACTAGCGGCGAGTATGGGCGCTTTCCTATTAAGTGCAGGTACTAAAGGTAAAAGGATGAGTTTACCTCATTCACGGATTATGATTCACCAACCTTTAGGCGGCGCTCAAGGTCAAGCGACTGATATTGAAATTCAGGCACGGGAAATTTTATACCACAAGCGCAAGCTGAATGAGTATTTAGCCGAACACACTGGTCAGCCTTTTGAACGTATTGCCGAAGATACAGAACGCGACTTTTTCATGTCTCCAGAAGAAGCCAAAGAATACGGCTTAATCGACCAAGTGATTGACCGTCACTCCGCCGGTAGCCGTCCAATGGTTGTAGTGTAGGTGATTGGTGATTGGTGATTGCTGATTGCTGATTGGTGATTGGGAAAATACAAATAATTAGGGGTTGCTGAGAAAGTCTTTCCGTGAGGGCATAGGAGTCAGGAGTCAGGAGTCAGGAGTCAGGAGAAGATTTGAAAATTTCTTTGCCATCTCTTGAAATCCCAAAAAATGCACACTTTTTCCGGTATACCCTTCAAAACCCTTGCACTTTTTTTCTGTTTATCAGCCTCTAACCTTTGATATATCAAGGTTTTAGGTTTATTCAGCAAACCCTAATTAATTTCCCCCAGTCCCCAGTCCCCAGTCCCCAGTCCCCAGTCCCCAGTCCCCTCCTTTTAAAATCCAGCTATAGGATCAGGTTGAGCTTTGAGGTAGTTGAGAAAATCGAGTAACTCTTCCTCACTCAGTAAAGAACGCCCCAGTTTACCGTAGGTTTTCTTGAGATGTTCTCTTCCCTGTTCTTTAGTCCAGCCCAAGCGTTCTATTTGGACATCGGTTTGGGCAATGACATCAGATAAATTAACTGGTTCGCTTTTTCTCTTGGTTTTGCCTATCCCTAAGCGCAAACCAGTATCTTCAACAGAAGAATAACTACGTGGAGTAAATGGGGTGACATTACTAGGAGGAATTTCTGGTAAAGGTTGAAGTTCAGGTTCGGGATTAGATACTAGATTCAGGTTAGGCGCTGAGGTATGAACTTTTTCTTCTGTGGGAGTAGTTTCAGAAAAACTTTGATCTAAAGTTTGATCTAAAGTTTGATCTAAAGTTTGATCTAAAGTTTGGTTGTAGGTATCGTTTTTAGTGTTGTTAGCCAGTGACCATTGACCCCTGGCAACATCACCAGTGCTAGGGACAGATTCATTGAAAACTGTGGTAGTTTTTGGGGAAGGATTCACGGTTACAGGGGAAACAGGTTCTGGGGAAACAGAAACAGCAGCATTTTCCCTGGTTGTATTTGTGATTCCCAAAACCATCAGCGCCCGATTTCTAGCTTGGTCTTCAGCAGCTTCCACAGTGTCTGATCCCGCCATAGCAGTGGCACGGGTGACACCTTCAATTTGTAGACTGACTCGGACGATATATTTACCTTGAAAAATCTCTACTAATTCAGAAATAATACTTCCGTTAGGATACAATCTCTGGAACTGAGCCAACATCATATTTCCACCCATCTCAATCTGTTTTACTTTATTTGTACTTTGTAGATTTGTTTGATTTTATATAGATATTTAACTACTTGGTAATACGTCCTGATAGCGAAGCGTGGCGAAGCCATACGCCTGACTCCTTGAACTTCTGCCTCCTGCCTCCTGTACGGGCGAAGGATTCGGGCGAACAATTATTAATTTTTATCACAGGTTATTTTCCGAATGCTTCGCCCCTACTTCGCCCCTACGACTTTTTGCGCTATGATCATCAGTCAAGATTGTAGCAGCAACTAATTTGTGCATAATTCGCAGAAAATTTTAGTTACTGCTGACTGAATCAGGTGTCTTCCTTTCAATGCTATACTAATCACCCAACTAGATATCTAGAAGTATTTTCTGGAAGTGCGCTCTAAATCTACAATAATAAAGATAAGGTTCGCCCTCATTGCTTGTTCAGCTGCTTACCTGATTGTTACCGATTCTACAGAGGGGAAAATTAGGTTAATCGGCTGTGTCTCCTAGTTAAAACTCAGATTCTCATGGTAGTACCTGTTGAAATCTAGACAATCAAACATCTGTTACTTGCCTTTTGTATCAGCTAGTGGAAATTGAAGAGTTCTCTAAACCAAATCTCTCAAAATTCCATTGCGTAATTATCAGGTGGAAATCGAGTATCAGGAGTGCTGTGTAAGATTGGTTAGGTGAAGAAGGTTGAACCCAAGTGAATTCTGGTCGTGCAGTGAGAATTCCGAGCAGAGCCTCGCTCTGAAAGGAACTTGTGCTGCCTTGTCTTATCTACGAGAGACCACTCTAGGGTAATTCGTTGGCAACGAGTGTCTGTTGGCTGTGAGGAGATACAGAGCTAACAACTGAACTCAAAATTTTACCTAAATATACTTAAATTTGCTCAAATTTAAGTAAACAAGGTTTTGAAAAAGGTAAATTAGTTCATCTAAAATACCTTTTAGGCGATAACCAAGCCGGAAAATCCTAAAATTCTAAGGTAGGGCAAGCTTTGTCCAAACCAAAAGCCTGTGGATTAAGTAAGTGCCGTCACTCTTAAGTAAAGCAGGAAGCTAACTGCAAGTCTTTAGGTAGATTTGAGTAAGTTTAGTAAAGCGGAAGAACCAGATTACACGAAAAATGATGTTTTGACCAAAGGTCGGTTCACTGCATGGAATTTTCAATCGCTACACTTCTTGCCAATTTTACTGATGATAAATTGGTAGCTCGGAAGGTTTTGGAAAAAAAACTGGGTTGTGAAGATGAAGATAGTTTGGAAAAACTTCACATTGCTTTGGAGGTGCTGGAAAAAATTGGACTGTTAGTCAAAGATCGGGGTAAGTATCGTCGTGTATCAGAAGAGGGGCTGATTGAAGCGAAACTCCGCTGTTCTAGTAAGGGGTTTTGTTTTGCAATTCAGGATGTGGAAGGCTCGGAGGATATTTATATCCGGGAAAGCCATCTCAGTAATGCCTGGAATGGCGATCGCGTTTTGGTGAGAGTTCTAAAAGAAGGTAGTCGTCGCCGTTCTCCTGAAGGTGAGGTAAAGTTGATTCTGGAGCGTTCTAATCACACTTTACTAGCACGGATTAAGCAAGTAGAAGGGGGTTTCCGTGCTGTACCTTTGGATGATCGTTTGCTGTTTGAATTGAAACTGCTCACCAATGGCATTAACTTAGACGCAGCTATCGACCACTTAGCTCATGTGGAAGTCTTGCGTTATCCCTTAGCTCAATATCCACCCCTGGGGCGGGTGGTACAAATTCTGGGTAGCGATGCTGAAGCCGCTGCTGATATAGACTTGGTAACGTGCAAACACGATTTATCTCGGACTTTTACAGAAAATGTCTTGGATGCAGCCGCGAAATTACCTAAAAAGCTGCTGAAAGCAGATTTAAAAGATCGCGTAGATTTACGGAATTTGTTTACTCTGACGATAGAAGGGGTAAACGGTGACGATAGAGTAGTAGAAAATGCTTTTAGCTTAGAGAAAAACCCCAGTCAACCCTGGCGGTTAATTGTTCATATTACTGATTTATCTCACTTTATTCAGGCTGACGAGATATTAGATAGAGAAGCACTCAAGCGGGGCAGGTCAGTGTATCTCGGAGATTTAATTTTGCCGATGTTACCTGATGCGGTAGGGGAACGTTGTTCATTGATACCGGACAGCGATCGCCTCGCACTCTCCTTTGTCATCACCATTGATCCCCAACTGGGAGAAGTGATTGAGTGGGAAATTCAACCGAGTGTGATTAATGTTGATACGGCTGTAAGCAAAGAGCAAGGGGAAGCAATACTCAATGGTGAATCAACAAAAGCATCTGTTGAAAGTACAGAGATATTACGTGATTTGGCAACTTTGGCGACAACAGTCAAACAAGCTCGCTTATCTCGCGGTAGCTTGCAGTTGAATCTACCACCTAGCCAAAATCCTTATCATGATGAAGGTAATATGGGGGCGGTAGTACCTCATGACTCATCAGTGCGATCGCTCATCACAGAGTTTGTACTGATGGTAAATGAACTAATGGCAGATCAACTCAGCGCCTTGGGAGTTCCTGCTATTTGGCGAGTTCAAGGTACACCTGATCCTGAAGATGTCCAGGAAATGCTGAAACTGGCAATTAATTTAGGTGTGGAATTAACACTTGATCCAGAATTGGAAATTCAACCCCTAGATTATCAGCAATTAACCGGTATTTTCGCTGAATCACCATCTGAGCAAGTTCTTACCTACCTGCTGCAAGATACTCTCAAACCTGCTATGTACAGCACCACCAAAGGATCTCACTTTGGTTTAGCACTGCCACAGTATCTTCACATAAGCTCACCCTTGCGGCGTTACCCAGATTTACTCATGCAAAGGGTATATCATGCCTTATTGGAATATGGGCGCGATCGCCGCAACACCCGTGTTAAAGAGCGTGTTAACCTGCGTCACTCTTCTTCTCATTTGGAAATTAACTGGAACGTTCTCCCACCAGAACTACAACAAGAACTACAAAGCGATTTAAATAGAGTCCTTGTCCAGATTAATGACCGAGAAAAAGAAGTTCAAGAAGCTGAAGCCGATTTAGCTGGACTACAAAAGGCCCAACTGATGAAACAGCGCATCGGTCAAGTTTTTCCCGGTGTAATTACAGGCGTTCAATCCTACGGTTTCTTTGTAGAAATCGAAGTCCCAGCTACAGAGTCAGAAATCGGCTCTCAACTAAGTACACCTTTGCGGGTAGAAGGATTAGTACACGTCAGTTCACTAAAAGATGATTGGTATGAATATCGGGCTAGACAACAAGCACTATTTGGGCGGAAAAATCGCGCTTCCTATAGATTAGGCGATCGCGTCTCCGTACAAGTCAAAAGTGTAGACTACTACCGTCAACAAATTGATTTAGTCACAGTTGGCGCTGATGGTATGGTCAAAGGTTCAGGAGTAAGTGTTGCTAATGAAGATGGCACAGATATTTACTTACCAAATCACATCAAATCTTTTGATTTAGATCCCTATAGTGAAGATGAATGAAGAGAAGTCAGAATTCAGCGGTCAGAATACCCCATGCCTGTTCGTCGTAGACGTGCCCTAGACATAGTCAGGGGTAACACCTCGCGAAAATTTTTTCTTTTCTTCACGGATAAATCTGGGGGCTTTAAACCCCGATTCATCCACCAGTTGCACAGAATTCATTCTGACTCCTGACTCCTGACTCCTGACTTCTAAATTCTTCTTAGGTAAATTTTCTGGGTATTTTCGTGTCCAATAACAGTAAACCACTTATTTTAGGCGTATCAGGTGCATCCGGACTGATTTACGCCATTCGCGCTCTTAAATTTCTTTTAGAAGCTGAGTATAAAATTGAACTGGTTGCATCTAAATCAACTTACATGGTTTGGCAAGCAGAGCAAAATATCCGAATGCCAGCAGATCCCCAAGCACAAGAGCAATTTTGGCGAACTCAAGCCGGAGTAACCCTATCTGGTCAACTACGCTGTCATCCTTGGAGTGATGTTGGTGCTGGTATTGCTAGTGGTTCGTTCAAAACTTTGGGGATGATCATTATCCCCTGTAGCATGAGTACAGTAGCTAAACTAGCAGTGGGTTTAAGTTCAGACTTACTAGAACGGGCAGCAGATGTACAGATCAAAGAAGGGCGTAAACTGGTGATTGTTCCCAGAGAAACGCCTTTTAGCCTGATTCACCTGCGGAACTTAACCACCTTAGCAGAAACAGGAGTGAGAGTTGTTCCCGCCATTCCCGCCTGGTATCACAACCCCCAAACAGTTGAAGATTTAGTTGATTTTGTCGTAGCCCGTGCTTTAGATCAACTAGATATTGATTGTATTCCCATTCAACGCTGGGAAGGTCATATTTAAGGGGACTGGGGACTGGGGACTGGGGACTGGTGATTGGATAAAAATGACTAATGACTAATGACTAATGACTAATGACTAATAACTAATAACAAAAATGGCTGGAATTCGTGTAATTTTGTTGGTAGTGGTGCTGGGGGGACTAACACTATTGTTAGTTCAAAATTTTTCTCCTGCCCTCCCCTTAGTATTTTTGGGGATGCGAACTCAACCATTACCACTGGCTTTATGGATTTTATTTAGCATTGCTGCTGGTGGTGTAACATCTTTTTTAATTACCACCTTGTTTAAATTTACTACTTATTTTACTGAAAAAGCATCTTCATCTAGGTCAACGAGAACAGCACCGCGTGTTAAGACAAATCCCAGGGAAGAAACTATACCATCTCCCAGTAGCCCACGCAGGCCAGTTACAGAAACCGATTACACTACCAGTAATGAATTTGATGATTGGGAAACAGATCCTAATCAAGCTGATGATTGGGATTTTGCAGAACCAGCCGAGACACCAAGCCCGAAACCCTACCCAAATCAGCAAGCTCGGAAAAATGTATCTCAGTCTGATTCTGTTTACTCCTACAGTTCTCAATCACCGAAAAATACTGGTGTAGGAAAAACCGAATCAATTTATGATGCTGATTACCGAGTAATTATCCCTCCTTATCAACCCCCAACTACTGATCAAAGTGATGATGATTGGGGTTTTTTTGAAGATGAAGAGGAAGATTTTGATGATAATAATGAACGTCCTCGCTAGTAAGTTTATGACACAGAAATTTGTGATTCGGTCTGCTTTAAGCTAAACTGCTTTCTTGATTCTCTTGACTCCTGTTTTATTTGACCCATCATTGCTGCTTCTTGCAAAGCCATAAAGGCATTAAAATCCTCACTGTCATATCGGGTAGTTAAAAGTTCCCTAAGTTGATTTTCTGCTGCCAAAGTTAAATAGCCAGTAGTTAAAGCTGTGTGTACAATGTCTCGAATTCGAGTCATAGTTTGCATATTAGGCATATTTATTACATTTGCTGATTGATGAAAGCTAACTCAGTTGAGAAAAGCTGGTTTATAAAAGACGAACATTTGGGAATTGTTGACAATGATTTTATTATAACTAATGGAAATGTTGAAAAAGACGATTTAATTATAGTTAGTTTTGACGAAAATTTATATCTGACAACTTATGAATATAAATTTTATTGCCAACTTGGCGGCGATAATATTGAAAATTTGAAACAATTTGATAGACAAGTATATGATTTTATTATTGATGATATTGATCAACAAAGGGAGACATTATCAATTTTAGTTTGTTAAAAATGACATCTTATATGCGTTTGAACAGTTTTACTTTCTTCAAGTTTGGGAATAATGGTTCATTTTAACTAAAATCCTGAAAATCATTACCAATAAAGGCTTTTGGGGATAATTATTTTTTAACTCTACGCTTCTGCGGAATGTAGGATGAAATAAAAATTTAGAAATAATTGTATTTTACTATAGGAATAATATTTGATTTTTGAAAAAAACTCCGTACACTTAAATTCTCTAAAACCCTTTTGCCTCTTGCCTGCCTACATAGATAATTTCAGATATCAAATCAGATTCCTATATGTACATAGTATGGTTAATCAACTTTGCGGAAGTTTATTTACAAAAGATAATTTACAAAAATTCAAAAAAATTAACATGAAAAATTGGATTCTTGTTAGATAATAACGGCTATTGAAATTATCTATGATTCAACCAGGATAACAACAATGGATGAAGAACAACGCCGTGCTTATTGGCGTGCTAACACTGATTTAATCAGAAATCTGTTAATTATTTGGGCTTTAGCTTCCATAGTTTTCAGCATTTTATTAGTTCAACCATTAAACACAATCAAGTTTTTTGGTGTTCCTTTTGGTTTTTGGATGGCACAACAAGGATCAATTTTGATTTTTGTAGTTTTGATTTTTACCTACGCTTTCCAAATGGATAAATTAGACCGAAAATATAATATCAAAAAATAAAACAAAGCGAGGATAAACGGTGTCAGTTGAACTTTGGACGATTATTTTAGTAGGACTTTCTTTTGTTCTTTACATTTACATTGGTTGGCAGTCAAGAGTAGAAAATACCAAGGATTTTTTTGTAGCTGGACAGGGTATTCCTTCTATTGCTAATGGTGCAGCAACCGCAGCAGATTGGATGTCTGCGGCTTCGTTTATTTCGATGGCTGGATTAATTTCTTCCCTGGGTTATGATGGTTCAATTTATTTGATGGGTTGGACTGGTGGCTATGTTTTATTAGCTTTATTATTAGCCCCATATTTGCGGAAGTTTGGTAAATATACAGTACCAGATTTTGTAGGCGATCGCTATAAATCAAATCTCGCTCGTTTAGTTGCAGTTGTGGCGGCAATTTTCGTTTCTTTAACCTATGTTGCCGGACAAATGCGCGGGGTAGGAATTGTATTTAGTCGCTTTTTGCAAGTTGATATCAATACTGGTGTCATGATCGGTATTGTGATCGTTGGTTTTTTTGCAGTTTTGGGAGGAATGAAAGGTATTACTTGGACACAAGTTGCCCAATATTGCATTTTGATTTTAGCTTATTTAATTCCTGCCATTGCTATTGCAAATAAACTTACAGGAAATCCTTTTCCCCAATTAGCATTTACTTTTAGTGATGTTGCTAATAATTTAAATCAACTTCAGGTGGATTTAGGGTTTAAAGAATATACCCAACCTTTTGCTAATAAAACTATGTTAGATGTCCTATTCATCACTATTGCTTTGATGGTGGGAACTGCTGGGTTACCCCATATTATTGTCCGTTTTTACACTGTTCCAAATGTACGGGCGGCGAGATTTTCCGCAGGTTGGGCTTTATTATTTATTGCGATTCTATACACCACTGCCCCCGCTTTATCCATGTTTGCCAGGTACAATTTGATCCAGACTTTTAATGATCAAAAAATTGAGGAAGTGAGAAAATTAGACTGGGTAAATAAGTGGGAAAAAACTAAACTGTTGACGTTTGAAGATAAAAACCAAGATGGAAAATTGCAGTTAACACCGAATAAACAAACTAACGAAATTACCATTGACAATGATATTATTGTTCTCTCAACTCCTGAAGTTGCTAACTTACCAGCTTGGGTGATAGCTTTAGTTGCTGCGGGTGGTTTAGCTGCTGCATTATCCACAGCTTCCGGTTTATTATTGGTGATTTCCAGTTCTGTCGCCCATGATCTTTATTATCGTATTTTTGATGAAACAGCATCGGAAGAAAAACGGGTATTTGTAGGGCGGGTTGTTGTTGGTTTGTCCTTAGTTTTGGCGGGTTATTTTGGTGTTAACCCTCCTGGTTTTGTGTCTCAGGTGGTAGCTTTTGCTTTTGGTTTAGCTGCTGCTAGTTTCTTTCCGGTAATAGTGTTAGGAATTTTTGATAAGCGGACAAATTCTCAAGGTGCTATTGCGGGAATGTTGAGTGGTTTAATTTTCACAATCATCTATATTATTGGTGTGAAGTTTGCCGGAATGACACCTTGGTTTTTTGGCGTTTCTGCTGAAGGGATCGGCACTTTAGGAATGGTCATTAATTTTATTGTCACCTTGATAGTTTCCCGTTTTACTCCTCCACCTCCTGAAGATATTCAAGCTTTAGTGGAAGATTTACGCACTCCTAGTTTTGAAGAATAGTAATTGGGGACTGGGAATATTTATCTTTCTTCTAACTCCTGACTCCTTGATCTCCTGACTCCTATTCTTTTTACCTTCCCAAATCTTCAATATTTTTCATTACTTGTTGATACAATTCTTTGTTACCTTCTCGATCAAAAATAGCTGCTGCCCGTTGTAAATCTTGTAATGCACTGCGTTTATCTCCAGCAGCAGCAAAAGCATTTCCTCGGTTATTAAACCCAGGACCAAAATTAGGATTTAAACGAATGGCTTGATTGTAATCTGCGATCGCTTTTTGTGGATCTCCCAGGGCAGCGTAAGCATTTCCGCGGTTATTATAGGCAACAGAATAATTTTCATCTATTCTAATTGCTTCAGTATAATCTTCTATTGCCCCATTTCTATCACCTATGGCTGCACGGGCATTACCGCGATTATTGAAAGCTTCGGCATAATTTGGAGCTAAACGAATCGCTTCATTATAATCAGAAATAGCTGCTTGCTGATCTCCCAAAGATGCAAAAGCATTACCACGATTATTATAGGTTTCTGCATCATTAGGATTAAGACGTAATGCTTGATTATAATCAGAGATCGCACCTTCTTTATTACCAATATCAAAATATGCTAAACCCCGACTTTTAAACGCAGGTGCATATTGAGAATTAAGACTAATTGAACGACTATAAGCAGCAATAGCCGCTTCAGAATTACCTTTAGCGTGCTGATTTTGTCCCTGAATATAAAACTCTCCTGCTTTGGATGTTCTAGATGTCAGTCGGTTCGGAGGACTAACCCCTATTTCTGTTACTAAAACATCCTGATTTTGATTGCAAGAAACGCATAAAATTCCACTGAAAACAGTAATCACTGTTATTTTTAATATTCTACCTAGCACTTGTCTATTATATGTCAATAACTGCCATTTCATAAGTTCTTATCAATCACTTGCATACCCGGAAAAAATTGTTACCAAAATCTAATAGAAACTAAAAGAAACTAATAGATTCCATGAATTACTTTTTCAAAATTTAACCAGTAATTGGAAAATTTAATGTATAAATAATTCTATTTCAGCTTTTATAAAATGTTGATTAAGATACATTTACGTAAATATAAATAATTAAAACCCCGACTTATTAAATAAGTCAGGGTTCTGTGAGTTCAAAATATAATAAATTCTGGCTTTTGCATTCCATTAATCATTTTTAACATCTTCTTCCTGAGATTTAGTAATTAACCGCCAAACAGAAGTTTTTTCAATATCTACATCTAATTGTTCTAAATTTCTGCCTAATTCTTTTTGTAATTTCTCAGTTAAAGTAATGGTAAAATCCAAATCAATATCTTCATTTTCTACTAATCTCACCAACTCCGTAAATTTCACCTTAACAGATTTCCGTTCATAACCACTGAGTTGATAATATTCAGTTTCGGATACATTTTGAATTTGCATCGCTTTTTTTAATCTTTCTTGTAAATAATCAAATTCAGAATTAATCAGTTTTTTTTGCTGTTCCACTTCTGTATATTTTTGGGAAAGTACAGATAAATCTTCCGTTTCTGGTTTTGTAATAACTTGAGACTGTAAAGCTAATAATTTTGAATGTACTTGAGCCAGATAAATACAATCAAAATAAGCATATTCTAATTGCTCATCGCTTAAAGGTCTTATACCCCAATCGCTACCTTGTTCCTGTTTATCAATACCATAAAAATTACACAACACATTACCTAAAGTTTTCAGTTGATAATTAGGCAATGGTAGAATATGATATGGTATGGACTTAGCCATTTCTAAAGTACAAGTGATATTTTTGGCTTTTTTATTGCCTAAAAGTTTCAAGTCATAACTTGCATTGTGAAAAACCTTTTCAATAGATTCATTCATCATGATTTGCTCAATAAAAGCAGCAATCACATCAGACTTATTTAAAACATCCAAAATATAAACACTGTCACCAGTCATATCTTGAGGATGATCCAATATTTGAATCAGGGATAATCGAGGATTACGACTTTTATAATCAGCCACTTCTGTATCTATCCAAAGAGTTTTAGATTTGGTGTATTTAGCAATTTGAGAACGGATTTCCGCAGCAGTAGTAAGATAAGGCATTGGTAGATATAGAGCAGTTTAACTTAGTTATAATTAGTTATAATTTTATAAATTAACATTTTGTGACTAATTTTGCCGTAAGTATTCAGCTATCAGTAATCAGTAAATGACTACGCCACGCTACGCTAACAGCTTTTGTCTTGAGTAAGACTGAGTTAGTAAAAAGATGCATAGTTTTGTTAACTTACATCAGTGTTCATGAGAGTAGATTATAGCCTATTACTGATACTTTTCAGTTTCTGGCTGACGGCTGAATGCTGACATTTTGCCCTTACTTACTGCCCGATAATTATGCTAAGTTTTAATAAAAATTCTTGCTAATCTGCAAAAATCCTGACAAACAAACTCAAATTTATGAAATCATCTATTAATCGTCAATGGCGTTTAGCATCTCGTCCTGTGGGTGACATCAAAGTAAGTGACTTTGAGTATCGTCAAGAACCCATTCCCACACCAAAAGCAGGCGAAATACTGATCCGCAATATCTATCTTTCCTTAGATCCTACCCATCGCATTTGGATGAGCGATCGCCCCCAGTATATGCCACCTGTGGAAATTGGGGAAGTCATGCGTGGTTTAGTTCTGGGTATAGTGGAAGAATCTAAAAATCCCAACTTTCAACGGGGGGATCTCGTTTCTGGACTGTTAGGATGGCAAGATTACGCTTTAATTACTACTGGAAATCTTCCTTACATCACCAAAATTCCCCAACCCTTAACAGTTCCCCTCACTGCTTTTATGGCAGTTCTTAGCTTTATTGGTTGCACCGCTTATTTTGGACTTTTAGATATAGGAAAACCTCAAGCAGGAGAAACTTTGGTAGTCTCAGCGGCCTCTGGTGCTGTAGGTTCATTAGTCGGACAAATAGGGAAAATTAAAGGTTGTCATGTAGTGGGGATCACCAGTTCCGATGAAAAATGTCGCTATTTATTAGAAGAACTGGGTTTTGATGCTGCAATAAATTATAAAACCGCAGATTTAAGTCCCGCTTTAGCTGCATCTTGTCCCAATGGAATTGATATATATTTTGAAAACGTTGGTGGGGAAATTCTCGACGCTGTTTTAACACAAGTGAATTTAAATGCCCGCATTCCTCTTTGTGGTTTGATTTCTACTTATAATACTGAAGAACCTTTACCTGGACCTTATAATTTCAGTCAGATTTTAATGAAGCGGGTGTTAATAAAAGGTTTCATTGTCACTGATTATGTGAGTCAATGGGATCTTGCTTTTAGGGAGATGGGACAATGGATACAACAGGGAAAACTTAAATATCAGCAAGAAATTGTCCAGGGTTTGGAAAATGCACCTACAGCTATTCTCAAACTTTTTAATAGTGAAAAAATGGGTAAATTAATTGTGCAGATTTCTGAACAGCCCTAATCTGAGATTATTCATTAAAAAGGCTCAAGTATTACTATTTTGTCATACCTGAGCCTTTAATTAATTCAATTAATTTGCTAAAACTATTGCATTAGCAAAAATGCTTGATTTTATAACTTAGTAGCGATTGCGATTATAACCACCACCACCACTGCGATTACCACCACCTCTATCTTCCTTGGGTTTAGCTTTGTTAACTTTTAAATCTCTTCCCATCCACTCAGCACCATCAAGGGCATCAATAGCAGATGTTTCTTCTTCATCTGTACTCATTTCCACAAACCCAAAACCGCGCAGTCTTCCTGTTTCACGATCTGTAGGTAGTTGAACGCGCTTTACAGAACCGTATTCTGCAAAAACCGCAGTTAGAGTATCTTGGGTAACTTCATAAGAGAGGTTGCCTACATAAATTGACATAGATTTTCTCCAAAATCATAAAAGTGTAGAGATTTAGATTTCGGAGAAAAGTCTGTAAGTACCAAAAGGAAAAAACCTATTAATATTAAAAACAAACGCCGTCGCCGAATTACTTCTCACTTCTCATCATGGCACGGAAATTAACTTTCGGGGAAGAAGTGACAGAAACTTTTACATATCGTTACGTGAACAATTAACATCTAAGCAAATTATCCGTTTAAGCTGATTACATTAACGCCTAATCCGGTAACGCTTATATAAAATTCTTTATTTTTATTGGTTATTGTGTCCTTTGTTGATTGCGTTATTTATTTTTTGTTGAAGAGAAGCGATAATTTCATTACTTAATTCTTCTTCTGGTTCTACAACTTCACGTTCAGCTAAAACTGATTGAATTTGACCTTCAGAGGCTTTTCCTAGTCTTTGTAGTAGTGTTTGAAAACTTTGTTCCTGTTCACTTATTTCTTTTTCTGGTGTTGCTTGAACAAAATCTGTGGATACAACTTGGCGGGTTAAAGCATAAACTATATATTGATTTAATGAAATACCTTCAGTTTCAGCTAATTTGATTAAATGTTGGTGTAATGTAGCTGGTAATCTCAATGTTAATTGACTGATCATTATCCCACTAAATCAAAACCTATCAATATCTATATTCAATTCACCACTATGATATTTACGGTGACACTCTGGGCAGAAAGTGATCATATTTTGCAGGTCAGCCTCTCCTCCTTCACTGTAAGGAATCAGATGATGTCCATGCGCTTGTTGTGTTATTTTTCCACAAACCATACACTGGTATCCATCAACTTCTTTTACTTCCTTTTGCACTTTTCTATTTTCGTAAGATCTTTTTTTTCCCATTTCGATGTTCCTGATAACTTATCAATCAAAAATTATTTCCTCCCCTATTCTAGATGTTTTCAATTATTTATTTTTAATTGACAGAACAGGAGAGGATGAAATTTAATTCATAACATATAACTAAAAGTAATTATTCATTACTGTCACTTGAATCCAGTAATTTCGATTCCTTAGCAGGAAGAGATTTCATATTACCTTCAACTATTGTACCTCTTGCTTCAGGAGCAATTTGCTTTTTTAGTTTTTTAATTCCACTCGCAAGCTGTTCTTGTTCCGTTTCTGTTAACATATCAATTCTGACATTAATCGCTCTATTTCTATCTGATTTATTGGATATGGTTAACACCTTGATTGAGTGGATACAAAATACAAAACTACATGACACTATATTCTAGAAATTAGACATTGTTACTGTGCCGTTTGGTGTTTCTTGCTTAGTAACTACTTCTGCGATGCCAGCTTCATCCATGTGAGTAATAATTAAGTTGGGAGTTTGGTTAATTCTGGGAATTTTATCCTCATCTAGACTTATGGACATCACAGATACTTCTCCTTTTTGATTTTTGATAACAACGTGGTAGCCTGTATCTGTAGGCCATAAATTCAGCACCTCTTCTCCTTCTTTAAGAATTTTGATTTCTGGTGGATAGATATGATTAGCTGACATAGGTATCTTCTCCATTTCGTAAATATCAAGTCATACTACAATTTTAATATGGAAATCCTCAAACAGACTGTGTGGTTCATGCAATAGGTATTCTTCTGTGTGTAAGTGCTTAATTGTGACAATTATGATTTTAGATTCAGTGTAAGTTTTTGCAATCAGTCGTTATACATAAAATGAATTATTTTTTTAATACAAATTTTCATAAAAATTAACTCAGTATGAGTTAGTTGAAAATGTAAGTGCCAGTAGTTTACATCCCCCACAATTCATTTTTCCCTCCTCCCCCTCTATTTCCCTATAGCAGTAATAGAATAAAAACGATATCCTTGTAAAGCCTACCAAGAGCAAAAGGTAGAAATTAAGTAGCAGATTTGACAGACTTAGAACACCAAAACTCTGTATCCAGAAGAGATTACTGAAAAGCAAAGTAAAATTTTTTATGGTTTCCCAAATTCGGTTTTTAATGTGCGCTCCCGACCACTACGATGTAGACTATGTAATTAATCCGTGGATGGAAGGGAATATTCACAAATCATCACGCGATCGCGCTGTAGAACAGTGGAATAAATTATACAATGTTATCAAAAATCACGCCATTGTCGATTTAGTGACACCCCAAAAAGGTTGGCCAGATATGGTATTCAGTGCCAATGCTGGTTTAGTTCTTGGTGAAAATGTGGTTCTCAGCCGTTTTTTACATAAAGAACGCCAAGGAGAAGAACCGTATTTTCAACAGTGGTTTGAAAATAATAGTTTTAAGGTTTACACACTTCCTAAAGACTTACCCTTTGAAGGTGCAGGTGACGCACTGCTAGACAGAGAAGGGCGCTGGTTATGGGCGGGGTATGGTTTCCGTTCTGAGTTAGATTCTCACCCCTATTTGGCTAAATGGCTAGATATTGAGGTGATTTCTCTGCGGTTGATGGATGAAAGATTTTATCATCTTGATACCTGTTTCTGTCCCCTAGCTAATGGGTATTTGCTGTATTACCCCGGTGCATTTGACTCTTACTCTAACCGGGTGATAGAAATGCGCGTTGCACCAGAAAAACGTATTGCCATTGCAGAAGCTGATGCGGTTAACTTTGCTTGTAATGCGGTGAACATCGAAAGCATCGTGATTATGAACAAAGCCAGTGATAGTTTAAAATCACGGTTAGCGGAAGTTGGTTTTCAAGTGATTGAAACCCCTTTAACTGAATTTCTCAAAGCTGGTGGTGCGGCTAAATGCTTAACTTTACGAGTAACTGAACCTGTACGGGAAGAAGTACACGCTACAACTCAAGTCGAAAGTCGGATAATTCGTTTAGAAGGTCATTTATTAGATGCGGGTTTAATTAACCGCGCTTTAGATTTGATCGTAGACATGGGGGGGAGTTTCCAAGTTCTCAAGTTCAACTTGGGAGAACAACGTCAAAGCACTTCAGCAGCAGAAGTCAGGGTTTCTGCACCATCTCACGAGGTGATGGAAGAGATTATATCCCAGTTGATTGATTTGGGTGCGGTTGACTTACCCCAAGATGAAAGAGATGCAAAACTCGAACCTGTTTTACAAGCGGGTGTTGCTCCTGATGATTTCTATGTAAGTACGATTTATCCTACCGAAGTAAGGGTAAATGGAAAATGGCTGAAAGTAGAAAATCAACGCATGGATGGGGCGATCGCTATTTCTAGTACAGCCAATGGGTTAGTTGCTAGATGTAAAATTTTGCGTGATCTAGAAATTGGTGAACAGGTAGTAGTTGACGTTCAAGGTATCCGCACTATCCGCAAAACCGAATCCCGCGAACAACGCAACGCCCAGGAATTTAGCTTTATGTCTTCTGGTGTTTCCAGTGAAAGACGGGTAGAATTAGTTGTGGAACAGGTAGCCTGGGAATTACGTAAAATTCGGGATGCTGGCGGTAAAGTAGTTGTTACTGCTGGTCCAGTGGTAATTCATACGGGCGGCGGAGAACATCTTTCTAGATTGATTCGTGAAGGTTATGTTCAAGGACTGTTAGGGGGAAATGCGATCGCAGTTCATGACATCGAACAAAATATGATGGGAACATCTCTCGGTGTGGATATGAAACGCGGTGTAGCTGTACGTGGTGGACATCGACATCATTTAAAGGTAATTAACGCCATTCGCCGTTTTGGTAGCATCACTAAAGCGGTAGATGCTGGGGTAATTACTAGCGGTGTGATGTATGAATGTGTGAAAAATGACGTTCCCTTTGTGTTAGCTGGTTCAATTCGGGATGATGGACCCCTACCGGATACGCAGATGAACTTGATTTTAGCACAGCAAGAATATGCTCAAATCATTCAAGGTGCGGAAATGATATTGATGCTGTCTTCTATGCTGCATTCCATCGGTGTAGGAAATATGACACCAGCAGGGGTGAAGATGGTATGTGTGGATATTAACCCTGCGGTGGTGACAAAATTGAGCGATCGCGGTTCAATTGAGTCTGTAGGTGTGGTTACGGATGTGGGTTTGTTTCTGAGTTTGTTAATTCAACAGTTGGATAAGTTGACGAGTCCTTATGTTGCTAATGTAGGTTAAGAATTTTCTCACGCAAAGGCGCAAAGACGCAAAGGTTTTTTCTGTGCGTTTTTGTGTCTTTGTTTTTTCACGCAGAGGCGCAGAGAACGCAGAGAGTTATAATATAAAGAAAACTAAGAAAAAACATAATTAACTCAAAATTAGCTTGTGAAAACATGGAAGCTGAAAAAAATAACTATGGAAAAAAACCAATAATTGATGCTAACCAATCTTACACTTTTGCTGATTACTGCAATCCTTTAAATAGTATGAGTGAAACCCTGGCTGATATTGCTATACCACCGCAGTTTCCTGATCATACTCAACTACCGGAGTCTGATGGTACATTCGTGAAGAACTTTCAAGAACATCCCCAAAGCATAATCATCACAGATTCAATTATTCAAACTTTACAAAAGTTACATCCCGATGGACAATTTTGTATAGGTCAAGATTGCGGGATTTATTGGCGAGAAACAGAACCACCGGAAAAGGGAACAGTAGCACCAGATTGGTTTTATGTCCCTGATGTTCCACCAAGATTAGATGGTAAAATTCGCCGATCCTATGTTCTATGGCGGGAATATATTCCCCCTTTAATTGTCATAGAATTAGCCAGTGGTAATGGTGAAGAAGAACGAGATAAAACACCTTTAGCGGGTTTACAACCATGTGAAAAACCTGGTAAATTTTGGGTTTATGAAAGAGTTATTCGCGCTCCCTACTATGCCATTTATGAAGTTAATAGTGGCAATTTAGAAGTTTATCATTTGGTAGATTTTTCTTACCACAAAATGCAACCTAATGAACGGGGACATTATCCAATTCTGCCATTAGGTGTAGAATTAGGATTATGGCAAGGAAGTTACTTAAATAATCCCGATCAAGTTTGGTTGCGTTGGTGGGATAATCAGGGTAATTTATTATTGGTCGGTAAGGAAGAAGCACAGTTAGAAAGATTGAGAACTGAACAACAACAACAAAGGGCTGAACAAGCAGAAAGTAAAGCTGCAAAGTTAGCTGCAAAATTGCGAGAATTGGGTATAAATCCAGAGGATCATTTATAATCATTAAGATCCCCGACTTATATAAAAGAAGCCGGGGATCTACAAACAAACGAACCACAGAGGACACAGAGAGAAGATGCAACGGGCTATTGTATCACAAAATTTTCAACTTCAAAAAATTAATTGGGTGAGTTTTTTTGCTGACTTCCTGTTAGTAGGAATGGTTTTTGGTCCTCCTATTGCTCCCTTTTTAGCCGCTTCTGGTTTTTTGGTACTGCCTAATATTGGGGATATTATTTATTTTATGGGTAATCATGTCTGTCCTCAACCTACTATGGGTTTGGAGTTAGCACCACCTCACATTATGGCGGTGTGTATGCGGTGTTATGGCACGGTTACAGGGTTGTTAATTACTCGTATTTTGTATATCTTTACCCAGGGAAAAAACCGTTTCTGGTTACATCAATATGGTTGGATCGGTGCTGCTTTTGCTAGTGTGTTAATGATGGCTTATCCTTTGGAGTTAGCAGCGCAAGTTTTTAGTTTGTGGGATTTTAACAATTATATTGTTACTCCTTTTGGTTTAATTACTGGTTTAGCTTGGGGGTTGTTTGCTATGCCAATTTTACACAGGCACACAAAAAGGTAAACCACCTAGAGTAAACCTACCACTGCCACGACCATCGTCTACAATGTTCGTTAACATTTTTTATTCCTTTGATGAAAATAATGTGATTTAGTTCACGCACCTTGGATAACTAGTAATTTGATTAATACATGATTTGAAGATAGAGGAAAGGCGTTTTTGTTGTTGTTCTTAGTAATCAATCATCACTCAAATGCTAATTCATTAGTCCAATCTTTCCTGAGCAAAAAGAATTTTTACTCTCTCAGGATATAACCTATATATGCAATTACTGTGCAAGATTTGTGCAGAATTTGTGCAGATCAAATTTTCTAGAAAGTTGTATGATGATGGTGAGTTGATTCTTTTCTAACAATGCATTTAATAAATGAAACCTGTGAGATATAAAAATCTGGTAGAGACAGTTTATCAATCGCCTCTACATTGAACAGATTAACAACAAATTCCCTATAATTTTGTATCAATTGTATCAGTTGAGACGATATCCCAAACCATGAACAGTTTCAATCAAAGTTTCCGGCGCACCTAAAGCTCTTAATTTCTGTCGAATACTTTTAATATGTGACCTTACTGTTTCCTCCACTGGAGAGTCATCAACAGACCAAACCTGCTCAATGATGCTAGAACGACTCAATACCCTTCTACCATTAGCAACCAGCAATTCTAAAATTGCATACTCTTTAGGAGTCAAGGACATAAGATGACCATCATAGGTAGTCTCGTAAGTGCTGGGATTTAAAGTTAACTTTCCCCAAGATAAACTGACTGTACTGGCAGCACTACCACGTCTGAGTAAAGCACGTATCCGAGCCATTAATTCTTCTAAGTCAAAGGGCTTTGCTACATAATCATCTGCGCCGGCATCTAAACCAGCAACCTTATCGGCTACGGTATCACGGGCAGTTAGCATTAATACGGGTGCTGCTGAATTACGATGTGCTGGACTGTTGGTGCTAGTGGTGCGTAAGCGGTGACAAAATCTGATGCCATCTAACTTTGGTAAAGTGACATCCAGCACCACTAAATCATACTTCATTGACTCTGCTGCGTGCCAAGCTGCTTCTCCGTCTTGAGCAACATCGACTATATACTTTCGTCTGGTTAAAGCTTCTATTAGTGCTTCTGCCAGTTGAATATCGTCCTCAACTATTAAAATTCGCATAATTTATTCCTTATTCCACAGCAAGTCATGAAGTAATGAGGGAAATATTAACTTAAATTGACTATCTGAATAAAAAGGTAATTTATGAAATTGCATTTTTCAGTAAATTGGATTTCTGCGGGAGTTTCTTTGGCTATATCTCTGATGCTTTTGGTTACTTTCGCTGCATTAAACAACACTACCGAAATTAAGGAAAATGTTGCTCAAGTTCAACATACTTCTCAAACACTCAATACTTTGACAGATTTTTATGCAGCAATGACTGTGGCTGAATCAGCACGACGGGGGTATATATTTTTGGGCAGTCAACAAGATTTGGATCGTTATCAAACTGCTATCAATAATATTAAAAATGACCTCAATCTATTAGATATTCAAATACATAAAAATATCAATCAAAGACAGAGGTTAAACAATTTAAAATCATTGTTTAATCAAAGATTATCTCTGTTAGAAGAATCTATAAAACTTTATCAAAAAGATGAAAACGCATGGCAACGGCAAAATAAAATTACCGAACTTAGTGTTAAGCTCAGAGAGCAAATTATAACGATATTTTTAGAAATTCAAGGGGAAGAACAAAGTTACTTGAAAACTTATCTCCAGCAGTCAGAAAATGGTATTCACTTACGAATAATCATGGAAATTATAGGAACTTTTTTAAGTTTGTTAGTAATTTGCATTTTATGTTTTGTAATTGAGAGTCAATCGGTGAAACGAGAACATATTAAATCTTTAGAAGCTTCCTTAGCTCAAGAAAAAAAGATTGGTGAACTCAAGGTTCAGTTATTTTCTATGATTTCCCATGAATTTCGTACTCCTTTAAGTGTAATTTTGCTATCTTGTCAGTTATTAAGGGAAATTTTGATAGAATTAGTAGATGAAAAAGAGTTAAAAAATCTCTACCGGATTCAGTCTTCTGCTAAGTTAATGAATCACCTATTAACAGATATATTAACTTTGACTAGAGCGGAGGCAGGTGAACTAGATTATAAACCTCAATTAATTAATGTGGAAAATTTTTGTTTAAATTTGCTGGAAGATGTGCAAATGTTTAGTCGCACAACTCATACTATTAAGTTTATCAAACATGGTCAATCTTTTCGGGCTAATCTAGATGAAAAGTTACTATATTCTATTTTGAGTAATTTACTGTTAAATGCTATCAAATATTCATCACCAGGGGGTAAAATTTACTTGTTTTTAAATGCTCAACAGGATGCTACTATTTTTCAAGTGATAGATGAAGGTATCGGTATTTCTCCAGAGGAACAGGTGAGGCTTTATGAGCCTTATTATCGCTCGGAAAATGTTGAAGGTATTGTTGGTACTGGGTTAGGATTACCAATTGTGAAAAAATGTGTAGATCGACATCAAGGAGAAATTTTTGTAGAAAGTAAAGTGGGTGTAGGAACAACTTTTACTGTGAAAATTCCTATATAGCAGGAGTCGTAGGGGCGAAGTAGGGGCGAAGTAGGGGCGAAGTAGGGGCGAAGTAGGGGCGAAGTAGGGGCGAAGTAGGGGCGAAGTAGGGGCGAAGTAGGGGCGAAGTAGGGGCGAAGTAGGGGCGAAGCATTCGGAAAATAGCCTGGTCATAAAATTGATAATTTCTTGCCCGAATGCTTCGCCCTTACAGGAAAATAGCCTGGTCATAAAATTGATAATTGGTTGCCTGAATGCTTCCCCCTCTCTTCCTTTGCGTCTTTGCGCGAAACTCTTTTCTACTTCGCAGCTTTAAACCACTCTGTCACCCCATCCGCTAAAGTCCGCGCCATTTTCCTCTGTTCTTGGGGGTTGACTATTTCCTCAAACTCCTGGGGGTTAATCATAAAACCTAATTCTAATAATACTGAAGGTGCAGCAGCAGGACGAGTCAGGGCTAAATTATTCCAAAATACCCCATAATGAGGTTTCTTCAATGTTTTTACTACATGATTTTGCAAAAATATTGCTAAACTATGTGCTTGTGGATGATACCAAAAAGTCCCAAAACCTCTGGTTTTTTCGGCATCGCCATCATCTGGTAAAGCATTGTAATGAATAGAAAGGGCGATCGCCGGTTCTTCTTTTTCAATTATCTGCTGACGTTCCACTAAAGACACATCCCGATCATCTTCCCTTGTCATCACCACCTTTGCACCCCGTTTTACCAACTCATCCCGCAGTAACTTAGAAATTACCAAGTTGGCATCTTTTTCTGGATACCCAGTCGGACCAATTGCACCAGACTCTTTACCACCGTGACCAGGATCAAGTAATATCTTAATACCAGATAAAGGTAGGCGTTTTCTGTTGTGAATCTTAGGTGCATGGCGCAAGGTCAAAACCAGCGTTGTGTTGTCGTATTTCAGCTTATATCCCCACTGTTGGAAGTTTTTGAGGTTAAAGGTATATTTCACCTGTTTAGGACTCACCTGTTGCCAATCCAGGCGATAAATTAAGGGGTCATCATCCAGGCGAATGGTGTCTGTTTGAGCAATAGTATTGTAAAGGGTGAGACTAAAAGTGCGATCGCCGAAGGCGGGGCTTTGCCCATCGCTCTGTTCCACACTTACAGGTATGGGCATTTGTAAAGGAAACCTGATTTCTGTTCTATCAGACAAGCGACGATATCCCACACTACGAATTACAGTCTGTGGTGGTACTGCACCTGGTATAATTCTAGTTTCTTTACTATTGATCCAAGCCCCATAGTCTAAGCGAAGCCAGTCACCTTCTCTACCTGTAACTGTTGCTCTTGTTCCCTGTGGTAGTGGTGTCAGTCGAGAATAATCTGTACTAGGACCTGTGCGAGCAACACCTGATGTTGCTGACACTTCCACAACTGGCAACTGTGCAGGTGCAAGAATTTCAATTTTGCCCTTACCAGTTTCAGTGATAGTCTGACCATTCAATGTCAAACTATATTGAGGTTGTCCTAAATCAGCAGCATTGGCCACTGTTGTACAACCTTGATATTTGTTAGGACTAGAAGTTGTGGGTTGATTTCTTCCCGTTAGTACACCTGAATTAGCAGGTAATTGCGCCTGTGGTGGTTGTGGTAATAAGGGAATGGTTTGTTCGGCCAACTTGACAGAAACACCAGCTTGAGGAGGTGCAACCGCACCAAAACAAATCAGTTCTCCCGGTAGTTTGGCAATATCAACAGCAGGAGTCAGAGAATCTTTAGCAAAGCCTAAACCTTGTGGTAATTCTGGTTGAGTAGAAAGCCTTGTTACTTTAATCTCTCGTTCCTGATTTTGGTAACGTACCTTAAATACATTCTCCCCTAACTGTAAAGGGAAACTGGGAGAAAAATGACCAGCCTTGCTGCGGTTAATTAGTCTACCATTGATGAGAACTTCTCCATCTGGTGGTGCAGTACCGATAAAAAATATTTTTTCTTTACTGGTTTGGTAGTTTGTTGGGGGAAAAACTACTAGGAGCGATGTTTGTGCAAAAGCAACGGAGGAGGTAAGCAGACAGTTAAATACTACTAATCCTAAGAGTTTTTTCACGGCAAAACACAGAAGATTTTACGATAATGACTGTGAGACAATGGGCAATAAAGGATAAAGAATGAAGCATAAAAAGTGAAAATTCCGAAGTCAGGAGTCAGGAGTCAGAATATTTGATAAATCAGTAAATGAACGAATCATGATTTTTGGCGTAACCGTTAAAAACCTGACTGCTAAAAGCTGACGAGGTAGCTTACCTTTAAGCATTAGCTGAATGTTTACTTCATATTTAGCCCTTGGGCGCACGCTTGATCCTTCAAGAGACAGGATGTATTTTTAGAAGTTGCTAGAAATTGAAAATACTATGACTAAGTTTATCTTTGTAACTGGAGGCGTTGTTTCCAGTATTGGTAAAGGCATTGTAGCAGCAAGTTTGGGGAGGTTGTTAAAATCTAGAGATTATTCTGTCTCTATTCTCAAACTTGATCCTTATATTAATGTTGATCCAGGTACTATGAGTCCCTTTCAACATGGGGAAGTTTTTGTTACCCAAGATGGTGCAGAAACAGATTTGGATTTGGGACATTATGAACGTTTTACTGATACTTCTATGTCCCGGTTAAACAGTGTTACTACTGGCTTGATTTATCAATCTGTGATTAATAAAGAACGCCGGGGAGATTATAATGGTGGGACTGTACAAGTAATTCCCCACATTACCAATGAAATTAAAGACCGAATTTTAAGAGTTGCTAAGGAAACTAATCCAGCGGCAGTAATTACGGAAATTGGCGGGACTGTGGGTGATATTGAGTCTCTACCATTTTTAGAAGCTATCCGTCAGTTGCGGAAAGAGGTGGGAAGACAGAATGTTTTGTATATGCACGTCACCCTTCTCCCTTGGATTGCTTCAGCAGGGGAGATGAAAACCAAACCTACACAACATTCTGTTAAAGAATTGAGATCCATTGGTATTCAACCAGATATTTTAGTCTGTCGTTGCGATCGCCCCATTGGTGTGGGTTTAAAACAAAAATTATCGGAATTTTGCGATGTACCGGTAGAATGTGTGATTACTTGCCAAGATGCTAGTAGCATTTATGAAGTACCTCTGATTTTAGAAAAAGAAGGACTGGCACAACAAACTTTAGATTTGTTGCAAATGGAACAACGCCAGCCTGATTTAAGTCAGTGGGAAACAATGGTAGAAAGAATGTATAGTCCTAAATACAGCGTGGAAATTGCCATTGTTGGTAAATATGTGCGTTTAAGTGATGCTTATCTTTCTGTGGTTGAATCCTTACGTCATGCGGCGATTTCTACTTACGGTGATTTACGAATAAGATGGGTAAATTCAGAAACCCTAGAAACTGAGTCAGCGGAAAATTATCTTGCAGGTGTGGATGGTATTCTCGTTCCTGGTGGTTTTGGTAGTCGGGGGATAGATGGCAAAATTGCCGCGATTAAATTTGCACGCGATCGCCAAATCCCCTTTTTAGGTTTATGCTTAGGAATGCAATGTTCTGTGATTGAATGGGCGAGAAATGTTGAAGGTTTAGCAGATGCTAACAGTGCCGAATTTGACCCCTACACCACAAATCCCATTATTAATCTTTTACCTGAACAACAAGACGTAGTAGATTTAGGTGGAACAATGCGCTTAGGTTTGTATCCTTGTCGAGTGCAACCGGGTACAATAGCCTTTGATTTATATCAAGAAGAAGTCATTTATGAACGTCACCGACATCGTTATGAGTTTAACAACTTGTACCGCAATGCTTTATTAGGGTCTGGTTACGTTGTCAGTGGTACTTCTCCCGATGGAAGGTTAGTAGAAATAGTTGAATATCCCAAACATCCATTTTTTATAGCTTGTCAGTTTCACCCAGAATTTCAATCTCGTCCGAGTACACCCCATCCTTTATTTAAAGGTTTCATGGAAGCTGCTATTTCCCGTACTCATCACAGTAAGAATACATCTAAACCAGTGCAGGTTTCCTAATTTGGTGATTGGTGATTGGGGACTGGTGATTGGTGACTGGGAAAATACAAATAATTTCCCCCTGCACCCTGCACCCTGTTCCTCTGCTTCTTCCCCAGTCACCTGTCAACTGTCAACTGTCACCAGTCCCCAAGCTAACTTAGCAGCACCTACCATTCCCGCTGAATTACCTAGTTCTGCTGGTAAAATTTGTAAACCTAAACGGGATGTTGGTAAAACTCGCTTTTCTATTTCTGCTTGCATTGCTGGTAAGAAATACTGAAAACTCGCACTTACACCACCACCAATAATTACCGCTTGGGGTGTGAGTACATATATTAAACTTGTTAAACCAATTCCCAAATCTTTACCATATTCTTGCCAAAATGTCAAGACTTCAATATCACCATTTTGGGCAAGTTTACCTAATTCTGCGGGTTCTTTTCCTGTGCGACGACGAATAGCGGCAATTGATGTATGCTGTTCTAAAGAACCTTGATTACCACTATTACACATTGGACCATCGGGGTTGAGAGTAATTAAACCTAATTCTGCTGCTGCTCCTTGATGTCCCACAAATAATTTACCATCAAGAATAATCGCACCACCAACCCCAGTTCCCAAAGTTAATAAAATTAAATGTTGAAAATTACGGCCTGCACCTAACCAAGCTTCTCCCAAACCTGCACAGTTAGCGTCATTAGCTAGGATAGTGGGTTTGCCAGTTTTTGCTTCTAGCCAATCTGCTAAGGGTACATCTTGCCATCCTACCAGATTAATGGCAACTTTGGCAACTCTGCCAGCAGCATCAGCAGGTCCGGGAGTTCCCACACCGATAGCTATACTTTGATTATCTGGATCAACTTGTGCGATCGCCTCTATCATCTTTAATAATACAGCTTCTGGTGTTGCTGGTTGGGGAGTATCCACAGTTATAGATTGTAAACATTTACCATCTGTTGTAAAACGTCCTAACTTAATTGCTGTTCCACCTAAGTCTATACCGATTACTTGCTGCACTGTTTAATTCCTAAATCTTGATTTTATGAGAATATATTTTAACGCAGATAAACGCAAATAAATGCGGCTAGGGATTGATAAATAGACCTCTCCAAAATAGAATGTATTAATTTGTCATAAATTGTAGGGGCGAAGCTTATGGGCGATAATTTAACGGAAAAATCAGACATCTAGATATCCCATAAGCTTCGACCTGCCCCCATAAATAGGTTCCATAATTTCTTTTCTGGAGATGTCTAATGAATGGATTTCATGATTCTGTGTAGCTTCACATATTTTTGGTATAAAATCAAGGAAATAATTTATTAAGTATTTATTCTTGTAGATATTTATCAACTTCAAAAACAGGCAGAAATTTATTTACACCAAGAAGATTTTACCACAGCTATTTTTCCTTAATTGGGTGGTTCAATTTGGTTCAATTTGAACGAGTTTGAAAGCAGTTTTTTATAAGTGTGTGTAAATTATGTATGTATTGCAACGGATAGATGTTAAAATTATGTAAAGTAGCTATGGTATAAATATAATAAATATTACAAGTATAATGTTATGTATACAAAAATAATTTAAATTGGGTAATTTATTCATAGAGGTAACAAAAATTCTCTCATCCCCAAAGAAACCACTATGAAACTAACCATAAAAGCTAAGTTGATGCAGCATCTACTGATCAAAAATCACGATAATGCAGGTTTTACGATTATTGAATTGTTAATTGTATTTATTCTGATTGGTATTCTATCAGCGATCGCTCTTCCTTCCTTCCTAAGTCAAGCTGCAAAAGCACAACAATCAGACGCTAAAACTTATATCCCACATTCCGCACCCTGATCTGGCACATAGAGAAATTACGGAAATAAGAAAGGAAACTGAGCCTAAAAAATCACATATTAGCGAAAAAATACATTGTTGAAAAAGAAAAACACCAAAAATGCCATCAAAACCCATTCTCAATAAGGAGCAATAAGAATGAATACTACCAAGAGGAGTCAATAGATAAATAAAAGAAGATATTTAAGATAGAGATTATAAATTAGACTAATAAGTTGAA
>NZ_JACJPU010000016.1:0-95088 GCF_014696235.1 Sphaerospermopsis sp. FACHB-1194
AGACGCGAGCTTATCTTCAGGCGATAAATCTTTCACCTTCCGGCACATCCGGTATTAGCAGTCGTTTCCAACTGTTGTCCCCGACCTGAAGCCAAATTCTCACGCGTTACTCACCCGTCCGCCACTAACTCCTAAGAGTCCGTTCGACTTGCATGTGTTAAGCATACCGCCAGCGTTCATCCTGAGCCAGGATCAAACTCTCCGTTTTGTTAAGTTTGTTTAGCTCTTTTGACTGTTCTTTTAATACCTCAGTCCGGTATCATTTTCTTTACTTGACGCAGGACTTGTTGTATACTGTCTTTCAAACTATAATATTTTCAAGGTTCGGTGTCCCTCCGAGTCCCGCTCTCTCGCGGCTCTCTCTCAGGCACTTATTCAATATAGCGAACCTATCTTGGAATGTCAACTACTTTTTCCAAGTTTTTGGAAAAAAATTTTTTAATGGCTGGAAGCTGCTCAGAATACTGGGTTTAGGCAACAATGGTGTAGGCGTTGTTGACTCATAGGAAGAGTAGATAGTGAATTTTCAGTCAGTAATAGCGGTTTTACATCAGTTTTGGGGTGAGCGTGGTTGCTTGATTGCTCAACCTTACGATATGGAGAAGGGAGCAGGAACTAAGAACCCTCATACTTTTTTAAGGGCTTTGGGTCCAGAACCTTGGGCAGTGGCTTATGTTGAACCTTGCCGTCGTCCAACCGATGGGCGCTATGGCGAAAACCCAAATCGGTTTCAACATTATTATCAATATCAAGTTCTGATTAAACCTTCACCAGATAATATCCAGGAGATTTACCTTGATTCTTTAAGGGCTTTGGGTATTCGTCCAGAGGATCATGATGTGCGGTTTGTGGAGGATAATTGGGAAGATGCAACGGTGGGGGCTTGGGGTACTGGTTGGGAAGTGTGGTTAGATGGGATGGAAATTACCCAGTTTACTTATTTTCAACAGTGCGGGGGTATTGATTGCCGTCCGGTGTCCATTGAGATTACTTATGGTTTAGAAAGATTGGCGATGTATCTCCAGCAAGTGGAGGCTATTACTAAGATTCAATGGACAGACCATATTACCTATGGTGATGTTCATCTTCAGGGTGAGATTGAGCAGTGTACCTATAACTTTGAAGCTTCTAATCCTGAGATGTTGTTAAATCTGTTCAATATATATGAGCAGGAAGCATCCCAACTCACAGAAAAGGGATTGGTGTTACCTAGCTTAGATTTTGTGATTAAGTGTTCCCATACATTTAATTTGCTGGATGCAAGAGGTGTAATTTCGGTGACGGAACGAACTCGCTATATTGCCAGGATTCGACATTTGGCTAGAAAGGTGGCTCATTTATATGTTGAGCAAAGGGAACAGTTGGGTTTCCCGTTGTTGAAAAATTCACAAGCTGCTGCTTGATTACTGTTTCAGAAGATGCAGAGCATCTAGAACACCGATTCATTAATCGTAAGGGCGCATAGCATTCGGACAGAATATAAACTGGTTTCAGCGATAGGTTATCACCCGAATGCTTCGCCCCTACAAGGTAAAAACAGATTACCTAGCATTACTGAGTCGACGTTCTAGATGTTCGTTACCAGGCAACGAGATAGAATAAGCAAAGTGTTAATTTTTGTAACTCCTCCGTTTTTGGGGGAGTTGCTGTTCGTGGCAAAAACAATGGTGTGTGTCAGATGATGAATATTAGTGAAGTGTTAGAACCTATTGCAGCTTGGTTTCGTTCTTTGGGTATTCCTGAACCTGTTACACATTGGGGACATCCGGTGATGATGGGGATTGTGATTTTTGTGGTGGGTAGTTTTGTGGGTGTGTCTGGTTGGCGGGGTAAATTGCTGCAAGATACAGATAAGGATGCTGCTGTTAAAAGTCGCAGCGCCCATCGTCAGTTAGCACCTTGGTTATTTATCTTTTTGGCAGGTGGTTATACAGGTGGTGTGTTGTCTTTGGTGATGCAGCATCAACCACTGTTTGAAAGTCCGCATTTTTGGACTGGTTCTCTTGTACTGTTGCTGTTGTTGGTAAATGGTGCAATTTCTCTGAGTGGGTTTTTTGGTGATAAAGCAGGTTTACGTGCTGTTCATGCTTATTTAGGAAGTACAGCACTGTTAATTTTGTTTGTTCATGCTGTCTTGGGGTTGAATTTGGGTCTATCACTCTAAAATAGGTCTTTTCCCAGTTCTCTATTTTGTTGGGTTGTGCTGTCGCTTAACCCAACCGACAATAATTATTTTTAACTCAGTTGATTTATTTATATAATTACTTCTTTATATTAATTTTACTAACTAAGTGCTTTTGGCAATTAAATTTTTATGATACAGAGTAATGGCGTTATTATTTGTCTGGCCTATATTTTAGGGTTGTTGTTTACAGCAGTTCCTTGGGGTGGTGTATGGATTTTAGCACTGGGGATATTGGCAGCAGTTTTTTTTCGGGCAATTTTTATTAATTTACGGAAAATTAACTATAAACAGGAAAATTATCTCAATAAAGCTAAGACAGGGGTTAATACTCCGCTGACTACTCCTCATCCTAGAGTATGGTTAATAGCTGGTTTGGTGGGTTTGTTGGCAACTTTTTATTTTCAAGTGCGGACACCGCAACCAGGAGCAAAAGATATTAGTCAGTTTGTTTCTAATGAAAATAATAGTAATCAAGAACAGTTAGTAATTGTCCGTGGGGATGTGATAGGTACTCCTCGTTTAACTCGCAGTCAAAGGGGACAATTTTGGCTGAATGCGACGCAACTTGATGAGGTAAAAAATGACCAGGGTCCGGCAAGTGTGCCAAAAGGGGTAACGGGTAAATTATATGTGACTGTGCCTATTCTTCAAGCTACTGGTTTATATCCTGGTCAACAAATTGCGATCACTGGGATGTTATATAAACCTAAAGCGGCTCAAAATCCTGGTGCTTTTGATTTTCAGAAGTATCTTAAACAAGAAGGTACTTTTGCAGGTTTGATTGGTAAACAGATTAATATTATTGATGAAGAGCGAAAATGGGGATGGTGGAAAATTCGGGAAAAAATTGTGCGATCGCAAGTTCGTTGGTTAGGTGTTCCTGAAGGTCCTTTAGTTAGTGCGATGGTTTTAGGTAGTAAGGCGGTAGATTTACCTTATGATATTCGTGATTTATTTGTGAATGTGGGTTTAGCTCATGCTTTGGCTGCTTCTGGTTTTCAAACTTCTTTAATTTTGGGAATAATTTTACAATTAACTAGCAAAGCTAACAAGGGTATTCAGTTTTTTTGCGGTAGTTTGGGATTACTTACTTTTTTATGTTTAGCTGGGTTTCAAGCATCAATTATTAGAGCAGTAATTATGGGTTTTGCTGCATTAATTGGTTTGGTTTTAGAAAGGAAAGTTCAACAATTAGGATCTTTATTATTAGCTGCTACTTTATTACTTTTATTTAATCCTGTTTGGATTGGAGATTTAGGTTTTCAACTCAGTTTTCTAGCAACTTTGGGGTTAATTGTCACAGCTACACCGATAACTAAACGTTTTGATTGGCTGCCTTCTGCTATCGCTTCGTTAATTTCTGTTCCTATCGCTGCCACAATTTGGACTTTGCCTTTACTTTTACATATTTTTAGTGTAGTTGCTGTTTACAGTGTGCCATTAAATATTATCACTACCCCATTGATTTCTGTGATTAGTATTGGAGGTATGATTAGTGGTTTGGTAAGTTTAATTGTACCAGATTTAGGTAGCACGTTAGCCAGTTTTTTATATTATCCAACTTATTGGTTAATTCAATTAGCAGAATTTTTTGCTAATCTGCCTGGAAGCTCGGTTGCTGTAGGTAGTATATCTACTTGGCAAATGTTTGTAGTTTATGGATTAATTATATCTACTTGTTTAATCCGTTGGTGGCAAAAAAGATGGTGGTTTGCTGGTTTAATGGTTGTTGTTTTATTGATAATTCCTGCTTGGCATTCTACCAGTAATTTATTACGAATCACATTATTAGCAACTAATAATGAACCAGTTTTAGTAATTCAAGATCAAGGAAAGGTAACTTTAATTAATAGCGGTGATGAAGGTACAGGACGTTTCACTATTTTACCATTTTTACAACAACAAGGGATTAATCAAATTGATTGGGCGATTTCTAGCAAATTTTTGGCAAATGAAAATGATGCTTGGTTAGAAATTATGGATAGAATGCCTATTAAAAATTTTTATGCTTATTTTTCTCAACAAGAAAATAATCTGGAAACTCAAGCTATTCAAAAAAAATTACAACAGCAGCAAGGTATTTATCAGCCTTTAGCATTAGGTCAAACTATTAGCACTGGTGCTATTATTGCCCAATTCACTAATGAAAAATTACCAATTTTAAAATTGCAGATTTTTGGAAGAAATTGGTTATTGGTAGGTAGTATCAAGTCTCAACAAATAGCACAATTGGTTAAAACCGGTGATTTGTCTTCTCCCCAGGTGCTTTGGTGTCCATCAGAATCTTTACAGGATTTGGTAACAGCACTGCAACCACAGGTGGCGATCGCATCTGATAATAACCTTAACAGTAAAACATTAGATGCTATCAAAGGTAAAACCAAACTCTTCTTCACAGGTAGAGATGGTGCTATTCAATGGACTCCTGATGCTGACTTTGAAGCTTTTATCCAAGTCACAGAAAACAAATCTTCAAATCTGTAACAGGTTAGTGAAAAATATGGTATGATAGGGAATGATATAAATTAATATCACCCCTATTCACTAAATTCTGTGAATTATATGAGAATTATGTGAATAAATATTTGGAGAGGTGGCAGAGTGGTTGAATGCGGCACACTCGAAATGTGTTTTGGGGCAACTCAACGGGGGTTCGAATCCCCCCCTCTCCGTTACTAGATATTTTGTCAGTCTGGAAGTTACGTTTCAAATTTTTATGTTTCACGCAAAGGCGCAAAGAAGCAAAGATAAAAAGATGGCAAACAATAGAAAAGCTAGAATGTGATACAAATAGATGAAAACTGTTGTTAGGTTTCTGCAAAGCTGCAAAAGCAGGACAAATTTACAGTTTTTAGGTAATTATAAATGTTGATAAAGTTACCGCTAATTTAGCGTCAGGTACTTTATGAATAATTAATTTGCAAAGGAAAAAACGATGCGACTATCACAAATGTTATTTGTTACACTTCGGGATGATCCAGCAGATGCGGAAATTCCCAGTCATAAACTTTTACTTCGGGCTGGTTATATCCGTCGCATCGGTAGCGGTATTTATGCTTATCTGCCTTTTATGTGGCGGGTTTTACAAAAAGTTTCCCAAATAGTGCGGGAAGAAATGAACGCCACCGGCGCACAAGAATGTTTGTTACCTCAATTACAACCTTCTGAATTATGGAAGGAGTCGGGAAGATGGGATACTTATACTAAAGCTGAAGGTATCATGTTTTCCCTTATTGATAGAAGGGAACAACAACTAGGTTTAGGTCCTACTCATGAGGAAGTAATTACCACAGTTGCCCGTGATATGATTCGCTCATATCGTCAATTACCGCTGCATTTATATCAAATTCAAACTAAATTCCGTGATGAAATTCGCCCTCGTTTTGGTTTAATGCGGGGTAGAGAATTTATCATGAAAGATGGTTATTCTTTCCATGTAGATGAGGAAAGTTTAAAGAAAACCTACCAGGATATGTACCAAGCATACAGTAATATGCTGCGCCGTTCTGGTTTGGCTTTTCGGGCTGTGGAAGCTGACTCTGGTGCTATTGGTGGTTCTGGTTCGACAGAATTTATGGTGTTAGCTGATGCGGGAGAAGATGAAGTTCTCTATACTGAAGATGGAAAATATGCAGCGAATGTAGAAAAGGCAATTTCTTTACCTGCGGATGCGGAAACTTCACCTTTTACTACTTTTGAAAAACGGGAAACTCCAGGAACTGACACAATAGAAAAAGTTTGTGCTTTCTTACAATGTTCTCCTACCCAAATTGTCAAAAATGTTTTATATCAAACTGTTTATGATAACGGTTTGACTGTTTTGGTGTTGGTGAATATTCGCGGTGATCAGGAAGTTAATGATGTCAAATTACAAAATGAGTTGACTAAATTAGCTGAAAAATTTGGTGCTAAAACTATTCTTTCTTTGAGTGTACCCACTAATGAAATAATTGCAACTTGGGCAGCAAAATCTTTACCTTTAGGTTATATTGCACCCGATTTAGGTGATGATTATATTGCGGGAAGTAAACAGGTAAATTCTAAATTTGTGCAGTTGGTTGATAAAACCGCTGTGGAGTTAAAGAATTTTGTCACTGGTGCAAATGAAAGCAATTTTCATGTGGTTGGTGCAAATTGGGGTGAGCAGTTTAAATTACCTGATATTGTAGTAGATATTCGGAAAGCAAAAGCGGGCGATCGCTCACTACACGACCCCAACCAAACCCTACAAACAGCTAGAGGAATAGAAGTTGGTCACATTTTCCAACTCGGTACAAAATATTCCCAAGCTATGAATGCAACTTATACCAGTGAACAAGGGGAAGAAAAACCTTTAGTGATGGGTTGTTATGGTGTAGGAGTTTCCCGGTTAGCACAGTCAGCGGTTGAGCAGTCCTATGATAAAGATGGGATAATCTGGCCAGTAGCGATCGCACCTTATCACGCTATTATTTCCATTCCCAATGTTAACGACACCCAACAGGTAGAAATTGCCGAAAAAATCTACACAGAACTGAATAAAGCAGGTGTCGAAACCTTACTTGATGATCGTAATGAGCGAGCAGGTGTAAAATTCAAAGATGCTGACTTAATTGGCATTCCCTTTAGAATTGTTACAGGTCGCGCCATTGCTAATAGTAAAGTAGAAGTAGTAAAACGGGCAAACCGTGAATCTCAAGAAATTGCCATTGACGAAGTTGTAAATATATTACAACAATGGATTAAAGAAGCAGTAGAGAAGAAGCAGTAGAGGGATAAAATTAAACTCTTGTGAGGCAGGCATATTGCCTGCCAATAATATGTATTTGATTTGAGGATTCACAAGAAAGTTAAAACGAAAAGACTGGCGAAAAGACTGGGAAATTTAAATATTTTCACGAAAATTGAAGTTGTGTAAATATGTACCCACAAATTTCAGGAAACTGCCATTGAGAAATTGATTAATATATTAAAGATATTAAAGAATAGATTCAAGGAGCAAGCAAAAAGACAGACAAGTAAGTAGTCGGTTGCAATTAAATATAAAATGTGGGATGGGCATACTTCGATAAACTCAGTACAAGTCTTGCCCGTCAACAGGCTTCTAGCCTGTTCCACTATCTAACAATTAATTAAACCTACTTACTTATAGTTACTGTACACTGACTTATGGAAATATAATTTTACCTATCTATCCTGTGAGGGTGCGTATTTCAAGAATTGTTGAGATTGACATTAAAGTTGATGTGACGGTCTATAAATGTGAACCTAAAATTAAAGATAAGATAAAGTTGGGTGCAGGATGATAAATTGCTGAAACAGGCAAAATACAAAGTCAGCAGAATTTTCACACATTAAGGCATCTCTAGATTTTAAGAAACTACCCACGCATCCGTATCTTATTTAGCCAGGCTACTCCTCTCTTGAACACTACTTCAGCCCTTTGCCAAGCAGGTTTTATATATGAATGAACAACAAAGAACTAATCGTAATATTTCTTCGGGTGTCATAGCAGCCGTCTCAGCCGCGGTGGTGGCGGTAAGTGGTGGGGTAGCTTGGTTGACTTCCCAAACTCCTCAAACTCCCATACCAGGAAACCCCTCTCAAAGCATTAAACAACCACAACAGCCATTAACTACCCAGCCGGGGAAAGAAGAAACTGCTAATATATATTGGCTCAAACCAACGGAAACAAGCTTTGAATTAGTTCCTCAGCCGATAAAAATTGCTGCTGCACAACCTAGCCAAGCTTTAGAAGCTGCTTTTGAAACTTTGTTAGCAGGTCCAACAGAAGGAACAGACTCAACAACTATTCCTCAAGGTACTAAACTGCTAGGTTTGAAAGCTGACAATAACGAAGTTCACGTTAATTTATCAGAAGATTTTACCAGTGGTGGGGGTAGTGCCTCAATGGTTGGCCGTGTAGGGCAGGTTGTCTATACTGCTACTAGTTTAAATCCTAACGCCAAAGTTTACATTGAAGTCAATGGTAAGCCATTAGAAGTTTTAGGTGGTGAAGGTGTGGAAATAGAACAACCACTAACTCGTAAAAGCTTTAACGAAAATTATCCTCTTTAGTCAGTAGTCGTAGGGGCGAAGTAGGGGCGAAGCATTCGGAAAATAACCTGTGATAAAAATTGATAATTTATCGCCCGAATGCTTCGCCCTTATAGGAAAATAGCCTTGGACAAAAATTGATAATTTATCGCCCGAATGCTTCGCCCTTATAGGAAAATAGCCTTGGACAAAAATTGATTATTGTTCGCCCGAATGCTTCGCCCGTACAGTAGTCAGTAGTTGATGATTTTTCCAGAACAAAAAGAACTGACAAAGGACAACTGACTAATTTTGATCAAC
Source organism: Sphaerospermopsis sp. FACHB-1194 (assembly GCF_014696235.1). Taxonomy (NCBI): domain Bacteria; kingdom Bacillati; phylum Cyanobacteriota; class Cyanophyceae; order Nostocales; family Aphanizomenonaceae; genus Sphaerospermopsis; species Sphaerospermopsis sp. FACHB-1194. Next base: position 8,522 of record NZ_JACJPU010000016.1, read on the forward strand.
TTCTTTTCAAGTTGTAGCGCAGCGATCGCAAATAGTCGTTAACATAACAATGAACAGGGTGCTGAGGACATCAATTGATAATCAAACTCCGACTACAACAGGGTTTTCCTGCTGACTCTGAGAACAGTTGACTTCTGGAACTTTTGACTTCTGGAACTGCTAACTGCTGACTGCTGACTGCTGACTGCTGACTGCTGCTATAATTAATCTGGATTAATTCGCATTAAAGGTTGACCATATTCTACAGGTTCGCCATTTTGAACGAGAATTTCCATCACTTGTCCAGAGACTTCGGCTTCAATTTCGTTCATCAGTTTCATAGCTTCGATGATGCAGACTGATTGACCTACTTTAACGCGATCGCCCACTTCCACAAATGGCGCTTCACCTGGTGCGGGTGCGCGATAAAAAGTTCCCACCATCGGAGACTGGACTTCTATAAATCGAGAGGCGGCGGCGTTAACAGCTAAAGGTGATTGTGCTGTAGCCGAATTATCACGACTTGTAGCTATTTCTGGTAATTGTATGGGTGCTGTATGGGTTGCTGGTGCAGGTGTCAATCCTGGACTAACCATACCACCTAACTGAGCTTGACCCACCGACAGTACAGAATTATTTCCACCTTTACGCACTGTTAGCTCAAAGTCATCGCTTTTCAGTGATACTTCGGTAATATCAGTTTGTGCAATAGTAGCTAATAGTTGGCGGATTTCATTAAAATCTAATGGCACAGTATTTTTTACCTCGACCTAACCGTAAATCAGAATCTTATTCTCCAATTCAGGAGGTAATACCCAGAAATTTGGTGTGATTTCCGGGTATTACGGGAGATTGTTCATTTCCCCAACCTCGCTGGATGACAAGGGCTGGAAATCGATCTGGGATATCCACAAAAAAGCGGCTTATTCCCTGCCTAAATATTTATCTTCTCTGGTATCTATCTTGATCCGTTCACCTTGAGAAATAAACAGGGGAACCATGACAGTTGCGCCGGTTTCTACCTTCGCTGGTTTAGTACCACCTGTAGCGGTATCACCTTTCACACCAGGATCAGTTTCAACTACTTCGAGAACCACAGAATTAGGTAATTCAACTTCTAGAACTTGTTCGCCCCAACGAATAACGTTGACTTCCATACCTTCTTTGAGGTACTTAACGCGATCGCCAATTTGTGCAGCACTTAATCTACCTTCTTCATAAGTTTCCATATCCATAAAGATGAATTCTTCACCTTCTTTATAGGTATGTTGCATTGTCAGTTTTTCAAGAGTAGCCTGTGGCACAGTTTCACCAGCCCGGAAAGTCCGTTCTAAAACCTTGCCGGTTTGGACATTTTTAATAGTTGTCCGTACAAAGGCAGAACCTTTACCTGGCTTAACGTGAAGGAAATCAATCACCCGCCATACAGACCCGTCTAGGACGATAGAAACACCGGGTCGAAAGTCATTACTAGAGATCATGAAACTTGCAAATTTTGGAAGACAGTCGGCATTTATTGTACCTGTTATTAGGGAATAGGGAATAGGGAATAGGGAAGGTAAATAACCCAATTACCCATTACCCATTACCCATTACCCATTACCAATCCGCAATATGGGAAGATGAATGATGGGTTACTTCCCAGTTCATACAGTTAACAATTTGATGCTGCATTTGAGAAATTCCATGTTTAACTTCATAAAATCCTGGCTGAAATACAGCCTCAAGACCATGCTGCTGGTAACAATACTTGTAGGCATAAGCACTGCTGGGTGGACTTCCTTGAGTTATGCAGCCCTGCCATCTGGTAACGCTATCACTGACGGTAAAGCTTTGTTAAGGTATGCACTGCCCATTGATAATCAACCAGTACGCAAACTGCAAGCTAGTTTAGAAGATATTTCTAATCAACTACGTGCCAACAAGCGATGGGCGGCGGTTTCCAGAGACCTCAGCCAAGCTTCCCGGATTCTCGATAAACCTTCCCAAATCTTAACAAGCGTTCCCGCAGAACGCCAACCCCAAGCCGAAACTTGGATTGCTGATTTAAAATCTGGCATTGCAGAATTGCAAGAAGTAGTTAAAAACAAACAAAAGGACCCTATTCTGGAAGGCAGAGCGAAATTACTCAATCTTGTGACTTTGTTAGAAGAGTCAATGGTGACAGAATTTCCTTTTGAAGTTCCTGCTAAGTTTAGTAATTTACCTCAACTTAAAGGCCGCGCTACTATTGCCATTAAAACCAATAAAGGGGATCTGACTGTAGTGGTAGATGGTTATAGCGCCCCGGTGACTGCTGGTAATTTTGTCGACTTGGTGCAACGGGGTTTTTATAACGGTTTAGAATTTACCCGTTCTGAAGAATCTTATGTATTACAAACAGGAGATCCTGAAGGTAAAGAAGTCGGTTTTATTGATCCTGCAACTGGTAAATATCGGGCTGTTCCTTTAGAAATTTTGGTAGAAGGCGACAAAGAACCAACTTATGGTATTACTTTGGAAGATGCTGGACGTTATCTGGATATGCCAGTATTACCTTTTTCTTCTTTTGGTGCTTTAGCAATGGCACGTCCTGAAGGTAATGTAGATGGTGGTTCTTCTCAGGTTTTCTTCTTTTTATTTGAACCAGAATTAACTCCTGCTGGACGTAATCTTTTAGATGGTCGTTATTCTGTTTTTGGTTATTTGACTGAAGGTAAGGACATTTTAGATAAGCTTAAAGCTGGTGACAAAATTGAATCTGCTACTGTTGTTCAAGGAATTGAAAATTTAGTTCAGCCACAAGCAGCTTAATTAATTTGGGATTTTAGATTTTGGATTTTGGATTTATTCTGAAATCTAAAATCTATTAATTTTCAGCCAATCCCAGAAACGGAGGATAACCCCAAAAATAGAGAACCAAAATAACACATATAGAAACCATAAAAGAATATAAAAAACTAACCAAATCATTACATCCAAAAATGGTTTCTGATCTCGGTTAATTTGTAAGTATAAGTTTCTATTATTATACAAGAAATTATTTAGCTCCGTAGCATCAATGTTTGCCTGACTAGTGTTACAAGAATAATCAGAAAATTTGATGTGTTCTTGGTTAGTTTTTAAGTATAGCGTTGATATCTGACATCCTTCCGAATTATATGGTGTTTCAACCTTAGTACCTAAAAGTTGAAACTCAGTAATTGAATTAGACCAAAATGCAGGCAAATTACTATGTTCTAGGCGACAATTCACATATCCCTGCTTTAGTCGGTGACAAGTGATAGTATCAGAAATACTAATTGGCGACCTCCATATTATTATGTAAAAAATAAATAATAAAGGTGTTACCCATTCAGAACAACCTGGAAATTTAGACATAAGTGTTAACCCTTGAATTAATCATTTCCAACTTTTTCTAAATTGTGATTTGATGCTTTTCGGTAAAACACATAGCAGTACCTTTTTCGTAATAAGCAGCTTCGTTAATAAAGATTGGATAAACAGTAGAGTTTCCTTCATAGCTAATTGTCTGACCATCAAATGTTAAAAACATAGGATCACCGGGATGCAAAACTTCATAATCTTTAAACTGAAGATGAGGATGAATCATAGCTTGAATTTCTCCGTTTTCGTTTCTCGGATAATCAATTTTTTCTATATATTCGTAGCAGATTAGGTTATTTGAAAAAGATGGAACTTTTCCCTGGTTGTACAGTTCCAAATAATCTAAAATTGTGTATATTATGGCTTCAGTTTTCAGAACAAAATTTGCATTCAAAACACCTTGAGGAACAGATCCCACCTCAATACAAATTCCAAATCTAGCAATTGATCGCAGTGAATTATAACTTCGCCCAGAGTTTCCCAAACCACAAACCTTGATTGCAGGATTAATATAATTGAGATAGGCAGCTAATTGCAAATTGAATGGTTCATCATTATCTACAATTATGGTTATGCCCATATTAGTAGTGGTACTATGTAAATCTACGATCAAATCAACAGGAGTTTGACCATTTTTTCCAAACAGATAGTTAATCTCTCTAGCTCGTAAATCCTCATAACTAGATAGTGTTAAATCTTCTAAATTTTGGCGCAGAAAACAGCGATTCAAATCTTTGTTGATGTATCGTCTTACTGCTGTAAACGCTTGAGGATTAGCCAATAACGTCAGTGTTTCAAAACTGGATCTGTTAATTAATTGAGGAAATTGTTCAAACTTTTTGATCAAGTATACTCCCGTAAACTCATTCCCGTGAGTTCCACCGACAATCAACATCCGACTCAGTTTATTTTCAGGCTTCATTTTTGGTTCTCCAGTGACAAGTTGTTGTGTTGTTCTGAAGATATCCGAGAAACCTATGATACAATCATCTTATTTATGCAACATTCCATGACTAAAAAGTCATAATGCCGATAAAACAAGTATATTTAGCTCTATGACTAAGCCCAATTGGGATCAACTCGAACTGTGTCATCTGAAATATGCGATCGCTGTAAATGATAAGCAGGGATTTACAAACGCTGCTGCATATCTGGAAATTGATCAGGGATTTCTGAGTAAGCAAATAAAATGGCTGGAAAAAAAAATTGGATTTCAAATATTTGATCGTCACCAACGCCCGTTAAAATTAACAGATGCTGGCAATGAGTTTTTGCAAGCAGCCCGTCAAATTCTCCATGAGGTTGAACAATCAATTGAATTAGGGCAACGATTAAGTCGCGGTGAGAAAGGAAGATTAAATATAGGAATCAATACCTCAATTGCCAATAGTAAACTACCCGAAATTCTCAGAGCATTTCATGATAAATTTCCAGAAGTAGAATTGATTTTACAAGAACTAGCTTCTTATGAGCAAATTGACAAATTGCGAAACAAAAAAATTGATTTAGGTTTCTTTCACAGGCATAATTTAGATAATATTAATCACAATAATGATAATTTTTTCAGTTTTATCCCCGTTATTCAAGAATCACTGGTCATTGTTTTACCTGAAAACCATCGTTTCGCAAGACGAACTAGTATTTCACTTGCAGCACTGGCAAATGAGCAGTTTATTCTTCCACCAAATAACCTGTTATACAATTTGCGTGAGCAAATTAATAGTCTTTGTCTAGATGCAGGTTTTCGGCCAAAAGTTAAACAAGAAGCTGCATGGATATCAACTGTTCTGAGTTTAGTAGCGGGTGGAATGGGCATTTCACTACTTCCAGCTAATGTACAAAATTTGCAACGACATGGTGTAATCTATCGTTCTATACAAGGAAAATCACCATTATTAGAACTTGTTGCTGTGTGGCGAAGTGATAATGTATCTATAATTTTGAAAAATTTCCTGGAAGTTATTTCTAATTTAGCTTAAATGCTGACAATGCAATATCCGACTACACCAACTTACCTGCATTCAAAACCTGCTCAACTGTAAGATTCAATTCAGTAAAAGTCCGCGATATAATTTTTTCATTAGCAGTAAATACTGTATCTTCATATAATCCCTCTTCTAGCAATAAAACAGAAATCTTATTGTCTAAAGGATCTACTATCCAATATTCAGGAACTCCTAAAGCAGCATATTCCGATCTTTGATAACGATAATCTCTTTTTACCGATTCTGGACTGACAACTTCTACAATTAATAATGGTGCTGACTCAAACACAGCAGAAGCATTTATCAGTTCTTTCGCATCTTCTTCCGTCACCACACACAAGTCACTCAACCGCGATTTATTTTTACTCGTTCTCACCCCAGTTTCCCGAAAACACAACCAAGGTAAACTTAAAGTTTGAATTTCTACATCTATATTTTTTTCCAAAAATTTGCAAATCAAAAAATGTTCAATCGTAGGTGGATTCATAATTTCTAATTGTCCATCAACCAGTTCAGATTTAAACCCAGATTCATCTTCATAATTTAAGTATTCTTCAAAAGTGAGACTTCTTACTGCTGTGTTAACCATATTGATTACCCCTAGATGTTAGTTGTATATTAACCTATAAGTGAAATGAAAATTGTCAGAACTTGGGGATCTATTTGCTGGAATGTTGTAATTAATCTTCATCATCTGCTGTAAGTTCCATTTCCTCAGTTTCATTAATATCAGAAGATTCAGAAACCATCACTAATTGATTTTCTACATGATGATCATGATGATTATGTTTCCACTCATCCAAGACATCTTTAACTAAGACTTCTTGTACCCAAATTTTAGCAACAACTGTTAAAGGTAATGCCAAAAATAATCCTAAAAAGCCAAAAAAGGTCACAAAAAACAACTGAGAAATTAAAGTTACTGCTGGCAACAAAGATACCTGATGCGCCATAACTATCGGTGTGATAAAATTACTCTCAACTTGTTGAATAACAAAGTAGAGAATCAAGACAAAAACAGGTTTCCAAGGATTATCTAAAAGAGCGATCGCCATTGCTGGAACTACACTCATAGTTGGTCCTAAGTTGGGAATTAAGTTCATAAAACCTGCTAAAACTCCCAAGGCTAAAGCAGCTTTAACACCCAACAGCGATAAGCCGATCATGCTCATCAATCCAACTACACAAATAGCAAGAAAAGCCCCTGATACCCATCTTTCTAAGGAAAGCTCACATTGATCTAAAATTCCCTCTACCCGTCGGCGATAAAATGAAGGAAATAGCCTCACAAATACTTTCCGATAAGCATTAGGATTAACTAAAAACATCCCAGTTAAAACTAGAACTAATAAAATATTAAGGACAATTACCAAAGAACCAGAAACAAAAGCAAAAGAATTTCCTAATACTCGATTAATTAAAGGTTGTGCTTCGGCAACTAAACTGTTTATATCAGGAATAAAAACTTCCAATTGTTCAGGAATGTGAGTTCTCTGTTCATCAATCCAAGTATTAATACGTTCAAAACCTTGGGGAACTCGATAGGTTAATTCTTGAAATTGTTGGGCGAAAGGTGGCACAATTAACCAGAAAAAACCTATTACACCCGCTAAAAAAATCATCACTGACAAAAAAACCGCAAACCCACTTTTTATGCCTAAATTTTGGAAAGTTCGTGCTAACCGATTTAAGGTAGTTGCTAACACAACAGCAGCAAAAATCAGTAACAGCACTTCCCGCAGTTGCCACAATATATATAAAGAGAGAACTAAGGTGATTAAACCTATCCATTGACCAAGTTTCACAGACTAAACTCCCAAACCTTGGTGAGATGAAATTTTAGTAGTCATTTAACAGTCAGTAGGGGTTAGCACTGCTAAACCCGTACAGTAGTCAGAATATTTGATTAATTGGTAGATGATCAAATATTACGTTTGCAGGTGTGCTTTAAAAAGCCTACGGGCGAAGTATTCGGGCGAGCAATTATAAATTTTTGTCCCAGGCTATTTTCCGAATGCTTCGCCCCTACTTTGGTTTTGTGTTAGCATTCGCCAAAGTAAGAGAGTTATCAGAATTACAGTAGGCAACAAAACTAAAATCAGCGCGTTTAATGATGTACCTGGGATTAACACCATTGGTCCTGCATACTTAATCAAAAACGAGATGACAGTTGACAAAAGAAGTAGTTTCAGCAAGAAGAATAGTTGATTTTTCATAAAAGTGCGGGAATACACATTTTTTTGGTAGGGTATACACGAATTTAGACTTGAAGATTGATTCTGAACATTCTCTACAATAGGAATCAGACACAAAACTTTACTTGTGCATCTTCCTACCGTAGTAGCTCTGAATGTAATTGGTAGATTAATACCTATAGCTATAGCATTATACCAATTTTCTTTGGGAAATGCTCTAGTAATTCTGCTAGTTACGGCTATTTTTAGATTGGTCAGTTAGTTTGCAGCAAGATTAGCATCAAAATTGATAATTGACAATTGACAATTGATAATTGTTTCATTCAAGGTTTAAAACCTCCTCTTTCAAGGGGAAAAAGTCCAAGATTCCGCTTTTTCAAGACTCTGAATTTAAAGGAGAGGTAATTGTTAATTGATAATTGACAATTGATAATTGACAATTATTGAGCCATTAGCAATGAGCAAATTTTATAGAGGTAAATTATCATGCCTGTAGAAACAAATAATAATAATAAGAACAAAATGAAAACGCCAAAAATTCGACAGTTTGGTGGTAGCTTCCTAATTTTACTAACTTTGTTATTGCTGCTGAATTTGATAGTTCCCAGTATTTTAGGACCACGATTGCAGCAAGTTCCTTATAGTGATTTTATTGATCAGGTAAAAGCGGGTAAAGTGGAAAAAGCAGTTGTGGGGAGCGATCGCATTGAATACGCAATCAAAACCGAAAATCCTGAAGGTAAAACCGTGGAACAGGTATTTAGAACCACACCTGTTGCTATTGATTTAGATTTACCCAAAATTCTGCGGGAAAATAATGTAGAATTTGCCGCACCTCCACCAAATGAAAACGCCTGGATTGGTACTATATTAAGTTGGGTTGCTCCTCCATTAATTTTCTTTGGAATTTGGGCGTTTTTAATGAGTCGTCAAGGTGGAGGACCAGCAGCATTAACAGTTGGTAAAAGCAAAGCGCGGATTTATTCTGAAGGTAGCACTGGGGTAAAATTCCCAGATGTTGCAGGTGTGGATGAAGCAAAAGCAGAATTAGAAGAAATAGTTGATTTCTTGAAAAACGCTGCTAAATACACAAATTTAGGAGCAAAAATTCCCAAAGGTGTCTTATTAGTTGGACCTCCAGGAACTGGTAAAACATTATTAGCAAAAGCTATTGCTGGTGAAGCGGGTGTTCCTTTCTTTAGTATTTCTGGTTCTGAATTTATTGAATTATTTGTAGGGGTTGGTGCTGCAAGAGTTAGAGATTTATTTGAACAAGCAAAACAACAAGCACCCTGTATTGTTTTCATTGATGAGTTAGACGCTTTAGGTAAATCTCGTGGTGGTGCTGGTGGTTTCGTTGGTGGTAATGATGAAAGAGAACAAACATTAAACCAATTATTAACAGAAATGGATGGTTTTGATGCTAACACTGGTGTTATTATCATCGCTGCTACTAACCGTCCTGAAGTTCTCGATCCTGCTTTACGTCGTCCTGGTCGTTTTGACCGTCAAATTGTGGTAGATAGACCTGATAAAATTGGTAGAGAAGCTATCCTTAAAGTCCATGCCAGAAATGTCAAATTAGCAGAAGATGTTGATTTAGGAATTATTGCTACTCGTACCCCTGGTTTTGCCGGTGCAGATTTAGCAAATTTAGTAAATGAAGCTGCATTATTAGCCGCAAGAAATAACCGTCAAGAAGTATTAATGGCTGACTTTAATGAAGCTATCGAAAGACTAATTGCCGGTTTAGAAAAACGTTCTCGTGTCTTAAATGAAATTGAGAAAAAAACCGTTGCTTATCATGAAGTCGGTCATGCTATAGTTGGTGCATTAATGCCAGGAGCAGGTAAAGTAGAAAAAATCTCTGTTGTTCCTCGTGGTGTAGGTGCTTTGGGTTATACAATTCAAATGCCAGAAGAAGACAGATTTTTGATGGTAGAAGATGAAATTCGTGGACGTATTGCCACTTTATTAGGTGGACGTTCTTCGGAAGAAATTGTATTTGGTAAAGTTTCCACTGGTGCTGCTGACGATATTCAAAAAGCTACAGATTTAGCGGAAAGAGCGATTACAATTTATGGGATGAGTAATAAACTCGGACCTGTTGCATTTGAAAAAGTCCAACAGCAGTTTATTGAAGGTTATGGCAATCCTCGACGTTCAATTAGTCCGCAAATGACGCAAGAAATTGACCGCGAAGTGAAGGAAATTGTTGATAATGCTCACCACATTGCTTTGAGTATTCTGCAAAATAACCGCGATTTATTAGAGGAAATTTCTCAGGAATTATTAGAGAAGGAAATTCTCGAAGGTGGTTATTTACGAGAAAAGCTTTCTCAAGCTCAAGCACCTGATGAAATGGATGAATGGTTGAGAAATGGTCAGTTAGATGCTGATAAACCTTTGTTGCAAACGCTCTTGGTTTAGTGTGCGATAAATGTAGGGATTTACGGTAGGGGTTTAGCAACGCTAAACCCCTACATTTTTGATTTTTAACGGAGTCTTTTTAGTGCCAGAACCAAGACGTATATTAGAGTCTCGCAATCCATAACTATCTGTAAATACTTGTTCTACCTTAATTGCTGCTCCTTTCTTTATTCTCGTAATAAAGTCAACTTTGCTCTCGATTATTGGTTTTTTTTGCTGGCATTCATGGCTGATCTCAATCGCTAAATTACTTGTCTAAATTGAGTTTCCCACTATTTTTGCTCACTGCAAATACCACCCTTAACAATTTCTCCTTTTCCTTAACTTTTCACCAATGCCTTCGTATTATCTACTGCTTTATTTATTTAAGCTGATTAATACTCATGATAACTTAACAAGTAAAGTCCAGACTGGCATCAGTGATCCCAACTAACTACCAATTTTCAACTTCTGATTCCGCAATAGCTAAAGATTTGTTGCAACTCTTAATGATTTATTTCCCTTTTCACGCCTAGACCTTGGTACACTGTATTTCATACAAATGTCATTATTGTCCTTGGTTCAAAATTAAGAAAGACACTCACTGCAAGCAAACATGGTAGATTCCCTAAAAAAACCAGGCTTTGAAGAAATGCGTCCTGGGGTGAAAGTACCCTCTAAAGAAACCCTTTTAACACCCCGGTTTTACACAACCGATTTTGATGAAATGGCGCGGATGGATATCTCCGTCAACGAAGACGAGTTAAAAGCCATCCTTGAAGAATTCCGGGTTGACTATAACCGCCATCACTTTGTCCGGGATGCCGAATTTGAACAATCCTGGGATCATATTGATGGGGAAACTCGCCAGTTGTTCATTGAATTTCTGGAACGTTCCTGTACTGCGGAGTTTTCCGGCTTTTTACTTTACAAAGAACTCGGCCGCCGCTTAAAAGATAAAAGCCCTGTATTGGCTGAATGCTTTAACTTGATGTCACGGGATGAAGCACGTCACGCTGGGTTTTTAAACAAGGCAATGTCAGACTTTAATCTATCCTTAGATTTAGGGTTTTTGACCAAGAGCCGCAATTATACCTTCTTTAAGCCCAAATTCATCTTCTACGCTACCTATCTTTCTGAGAAGATTGGTTATTGGCGTTATATCACCATATATCGTCATTTAGAACAACATCCTGAAGATAGAATTTACCCAATTTTCCGCTTCTTTGAAAATTGGTGTCAGGATGAAAACCGTCATGGTGACTTCTTTGATGCCATCATGAGAGCGCAACCCCAAATGCTCAATGACTGGAAAGCTAAACTTTGGAGTCGCTTCTTCCTGTTGTCAGTATTTGCTACCATGTATCTCAATGATATTCAGCGTAAAGATTTCTATGCTGCTATAGGTTTGGATGCACGAGAATACGACATTTATGTGATTAAGAAGACTAATGAAACTGCTGGAAGAGTCTTCCCCGTCATGTTAGATGTGGATAATCCAGAGTTTTACGAGCGTTTGGATGTTTGTGTCAAGAATAACGAAAAATTGAGCGCAATTTCCAACTCCAATACACCCAAATTCCTGCAATTCTTCCAAAAACTGCCAATTTACATTTCTCATGGTTGGCAATTGTTAAACTTGTACCTAATGAGACCCATTGATGCGGTTTCTACTCATGGTCAAGCTAGATAACTTTACTTAAATGTGTAAAAACACCAGTGGTTCTGTTGTTAACAGAGCCACTTTTTTTAGTATTTTGTATGTAATTTTAGGGAGAAAATTCGCAAAATTGAACGTCAGCAGTTGTATATTAACTAAGAAATTTAGATATAATTCCCATGCTTCAGAGTTTGACTAAAAAACTACCAATATTAGTATCTTTTTGCTTAGTAAATAGCTATAACTTTTTACCTGCGATCGCTGTAGATGTTTGTGCAGAAAACCTAACTAAAGGAGAATTTAAAATTAGCGATCGCTATGATCGAGACAGAGACAGAAGATCCTATGATCAGAATGGATATAGAGGGAGTGACGGCCGTGCCGGTAGAGATGGCCGCAACGGACAAAACCAAACTATTACAGCTAATGGTTCACCGATAAATCTTGATCTCTCAGGCACAAATGGCGAAGATGGGGAATATGGGGAAGACGCTTCTCGCCCCAGATGTGGTAGAGGCTATAAAGAAGACGAAGACAGAGATATTAACGCCCCTGATGGTGCTAACGGTGGTGTTGGTGGTAGAGGTGGAGACGGGGGAAATGGCGGTTCTCTCACCGTTTATTACAGTAATTTAGCAGACCTAAAACAGATTTTTGTCCGTGCTAATGGGGGAGAAAGTGGACGCGGTGGACGTGGTGGTCAAGGAACAGCAGGTTGTAACTGTCGTCGCAGGAGTTGGGAAGTAAAAAAATGTACAGGAACATCAGGAACTTCTGACTATAAATGTACTACTAAAGTTTATCGTTGTTACGACGGCAGAAATGGAATTGATGGCAGTGATGGCCGGGATGGTAGACGTGGCAGTTTAGGAACTTTAAGTATTATTAATAGCAAAGAACCATTAAGAGATGATACACCAACTCGTAAAGTCACAATTTCTCAATTAGCAACCCAACAATTCAACCTTTCTAAAAATAAATGGAATTTGCGTCAAGGTGCTACAGCTTTACTTGCGCCTGGTTCTATAATTGCTGATGAATATCGAGAATTTGATCGGCGTTTAGAAGGAACGTTTAAATTAATTTGGCAAGAGAAAAAACCGATAGCTAACTTTGCTAATCAAAACGTTACACTAACTTTAAATGATAATCAACAAATAGAAATTGACTTTCCTGAAGATATGTGGGTTGATGGTAATGCCAAAATTCAGGATCAATTAACTGAGTACACTGTTAATTATGCCATTCCTCAACAAGAAGTCACAAATTTATCAGTGTCCGAGTTTTCTGGTTCAGGTAAAAATCTGAATTTGAAAATAGTTGATTTAGCAGGAAGGTCTGATTTAATCAACACTCAATTTAAAGTAAAATATCGGGCAAAAGATAGCTTTTCCGGTGCTTTTGATTTCCAAACTTTTTATGAAGGGGAAATTCCTGCTAACTTAGTCACTCGTGATTATAACCGATTTATTGTGGATTTAGGGAAATTAAAAATACCTAATGATGCTCTTAGTTCTGGTACAAATGTAGAGATTGAATTAACTGTAATACGTTCTTTAGGTGAACGTTCTGCCCAACAAAAATTAAGGTGGCAAGGTTCAATTCGGAGAAATAGATAATGAGTAAATAAATCAGTTATAATTAGTTATTCACTCTTAGAAGATTTACTTTTTTCGCCAACAATTTTGTAAAGAACACTACCAGTTAAGTCTAGCAGTTGATCGAGAAAAACACCAATAACAGCGATGTAGAGTAAAGCATCAATAATGTATCTTGGGTTGTTGGCTTTATAACCATTCCAAACTAAAAAGCCCAACCCTTTTGAACCTGCAAGCATTTCTGTAGCAATGACTGTAAACCAAGCTATCCACATACCTAGTCTTAAAGCTTTAAATATGTAATAAATAGCTACGCGAGAGTTATTATCTTGTTGACGAAATTTATGAATACCTGTGGCAGTTTCCACAATTATTGCCCAAAGAACACCAACAAAAACCACAAAAATAGCTGCGGTTTCATTTTCCTTAAATAAAATCAGCGCAATAGGTAAAAAGGCGATAGAAGGAATGCTATTTGGGATTTGGAATAACCGACTAAATAGCTGATAAACTATGCCATTAATACCAATAATAAAACCAACAAAGATACCTAAAATAACGGCGGGTATGTAACCTACAAATAACCGTTGTAAAGTGGCTACAATGTCTACTAAGATACTATTTTCCATTCCTCAGTTATGATTTGAAACGTCGTGAAGATGAATAAGTAGTAATGCTCAATACCTGTGGAAAGGAAACAGAAAAATCTGATAAAAACATCTAACTAATTACAGTAGGAGTCAGGGGTCAGCATTAAAACCAGCTTTGTGTACAGGTTTCAATTTAAATTATGTACCTAATTGATCTGCGATCTGCTGTTAAATCTAATTTAAATCTAGTGAAAATCTTTCAAAAAATCAAGTTGTAATTTCTAAATTAAATATTTTTTCAAGAATTAAATTTTATGCTGTAAATTATCAAGAGTTAATAACATATTAAGGATGAAATTATAACATTTAAATTCCATCCTTTATGCTAAATCATTTACCCATGTTGCGTTTCATTTGTTCCAACTCATCTTGCGTTTCCCAACGACGAAACTTTTCTTCTAAATCATCAAACTGGCTAGAATAACTACTGGCTGGAGCTTGCCAAGTATTAGTTTCTAAACGTTGCTGAGTTTGGGCTTGTGCGCGTGCTTTTTGCGCTTCTGCTGCTTTTGCTTGGACTTCTTGACGACGCTGTTGAATTTTGCGTAGTAATTCTTGAGATTGGGTAATGCGTTCTTTTAAACCTTGCATTTGTCCCCATTTTTGATTTCCCTCCCGCAAAAGTGCGTCTTCTCTTGCTTGCGCTGGTATGGCTAAATCTTCTCTACCTGCGGACTTGGCTTTTTGGACACGGATATGCCAGCGTTGTATTTCCTGTGCTGTTTCTAGTATTTCATCTTGCGATCGCTTTTCCTGTAATTTTAAATCTGCAATCAATTTTAGTGTATCATCTTCTTGCTCTCGTAGCTGTTCTGACAGCATTTCTAACTCCAGATGGGGGTTATTTCGCAAAAATTCTTCTAAACGTGCTTCTAAAAACCGACTTAAATCATCAAATAAACCCACTGTGAGAACTCCAAATTAAAGTGGTGTGATTATTTTATTGTAATAATTATTATCTACAATGGCATTTACAAAAGCTATCAGTAATCAGTAATCAGCTATTCTCTAGATAGAGATTGAGTTAATAACAAGGATGCTCTCGGTTTGTCAAATTACACCAGTGTTAATAATAGCAATTTACAACCTATTATTGATGGTTTCAGGGTCTTGCTGATAGCTGAATGCTGACGATTAGTTTTACACTTTTATCCTATTTTGCTCACAGTTTTCGCTAGTACAGTATCAAGGGATTCCTTTTAAACTTAATAAAGATTATAGAATTAGGAGTATAGCAGTTACCAGAAAATGTAGGATATGCGCTATCAAGTTAAGTTGAACAAAATAGATCAAGTCTATGCTATTTGGTGTCCTGCATTACCCGGATGCTGGACTGTAGGTGATACAGAACAGGAAGCATTAGAAAAAATAAAATATGTGATTAAAGACTACTTACAAGGATTTGATGAAATTGCTAAAAATGCCGATTTTTATTATATAGATGTACCGTGAAAATCTCATTGGTATTTTGATGTTTGAGTTATGTTTGAGTTATGTTTGAGTTATGTTTTAATTATGTTTTAATTACTTAAATTGGTGTCAACCAATAAGTAATACCGCTTATTATTTTTTCCTGTAAACCAAATTTTGGTAAACTCTCTTCATCCCAACCCAGATAAGTCCAGTGAGGTACATCTTTTGCAACAGTTTGAAACCAACCATTTTGGTTTAATGCTTCTCTTTGTTCTTGGTTAGATACTCTTAAATCAAGTGCTAAACCCCAGAGATGTTGTGAAGTTCCTGGAGGTGCAACTACACTGAGAATATTAGTTTCTTTTCCTTGTTTTACTTGTTCTAAAGTTTGGTTATTTGTATATTTCTGCCAAAATCGTAAATTGGTAGCAAAACTACGTGTACAATCACCAGAATAACCAGATTTTAAAGGTATATCTATGATATTTCTGGCTTGATTAAACGCATCTGCTGCGGCTTTTTGCAGGTAACATTCTTGTGTACCTTCAACTAGGGTTAGTTGTAGATTATCCTGAATTTGTTTAGTATCCTGTTCATTATCTACAATGACTTTTGGTGGCAGTTTAATTTCTGGATTTTGATTAATAAATATTGCACCATAGGCACGGAGTAAGATATATTCATAAGTATCAGATTGGGGAAGATTTTTTAGTTGGTAATTTATAGTATCTAAAAACTTTTTTTGTGCGTTTAATTGCTGATTTGGAATAAATGTTGATACTGATGACTCAGGATTATTTTTGCGGATTGTGATCAAATTCGGCGATGGTTGGTTATATCTAAGATAGAGAATAGTAAAGGTAGTAGAAAATAGGAAGATAATCAGAGTGATTAATGAAATTTGTATTAAATATTTTTTGGTTTTAGGTTGGAGTCTCATGGTTGAAGATATTTTTGATATTGATGATTTTATCCTATATCAAAAATATGTTAGTTCAACATTAACTAAATCAGGAAATCAGGATTTATTGTTGGAATTTTTACTATTGTAATAACTTTAACCTGATTAAACTACAAAATTCTATAAAAGTCTGAAATGTAGGAAGATGGGTATTTTCAGATTTTATCCTATCTATTAGTTGCTGTAGGTAGAATTGTTTGACTACATCACCAGGATTTCTTTTAGAATAGTAAATATTTTTTACTCGAAAGAGTTCTTTTAAATATGCTTCATGAAATTGAGCATGAGTGTTAAAATTTTGATATTGTCCCATTAGTTCAGGACAATCTATCGAAACATCATAATAACGAGTATATTCTAATAATGGTTTATCCTGCGGGTTTCTAGTGTATATTTTACGATTTCCTAAAAACCAAGTTTCTAAACAACGATTTTGGATAATTATTACCATTTCAATATTATCCATGTCTGGTTTTTCTCTTTTCAGAAAATCGTAAATTTCTTGTTTAATTTCACTAACTGTATTTTCTTCCGCATCTAAACAAAGCACAAGATAGTTATATTTTCCATTTTCTTGAATATCTAAAATAGCATTAGGAAGATGATCATAAATTATGGAAGGATATCCATTAGCACTGAACAAATAAAAGTTATTTTTATCTACTTCATCAAAATTTTTAACCTGTTGTAATTCTGGTAAAAGATGTTTTAACCAAGCTGGATAAACTTTGTTTTCTGTTCTTTTACCTTCTACAAGAAAATAAAGGTTCATTATGCTGTAATTCCTTCCTTGTATTCCTCAAGATTCATTAATTGCATAAATGCTTGATGTCTAGATTTTCCTAAGTTTAAATCTTTCGCATCTCTAGCAGTTACTACCCCACCTTTGCGGGTGATGATTTTCCAATGTTCCATCCCAATATTATTGATAATGTAGGGATGGTGACTGGTAATGATAAATTGCAAGTTTCTATTTTCTAAAATTAATTCAGTGAGAATATCAATACAATTAACACCTAAGCTATTTTCAAATTCATCTATTAAAATTACTGTTCCTTCCGCAGATAAATACAGTTCACTGATGTGCATTAGTGTTCTCATCATTCCTGAAGAAATTTGGTGTTGATTAATCCATCTATTCACACCTTTTTCTTGTATATTAACCAAAGGATATTCTGCTATAACTTTAGGTAAATCTTCGTCTTGATCTGGCTCTAATTTTATATCTTCAACTTGGACAAAAATATCTCTAAAGTTGTCTTTGATTTGATTGAATACTTCTGGAAAGTGATTGTATGCTAACGCTAGTTTAATTTGAGTTGGTAAATTACTTTCTTGAAGATCATCTAAATTCAAAGATGAATATTTTTTGGTTAATGGAGCATACTTGATAAAATGAAATGTATTTATAGAAATTGATTGATCACTATATATTATACTATTAAAGCTGTCTTGTACAGGCGAAATATCTTCCTCTTCACTTAATATTGCTACTGCACTTTGAAAGGGGGATAATTTTGGTAGAGTTAAATCATGGAATTTAATTTCTTGATGATCTCTTTGAATAATCTTCTTATCATTTGCTAATAGAACCTCACTGATGATTCTAAATTTATTTTCTTTATTCTCTTCATCATCTAAAAGAGTTAATGAAATCTGTTGTGTTTCAAATTCTCCACTCCAATAATATTCTATACCGTTATTGGCTGTAAAATAAATCTTCCACTTGACACCATTCAATGATTTGCCATTAGCTATATTTTGTAAAGCAATGATAGATTGTAATATTTGAGTTTTTCCTACACCTGAAATACCAACTAAAAGCGTTAAATCAGAAAAAGTAATTGGTTCTAATTGCCACTCTAGTTCACGGTCATAGTAGCTTAATTGATTAATTTTCATGATTTCAGTTGATTGTACATACAAAAGATATCATCTAAATATTATCGGATTTTATATGAACATTCCAGAACTACATCCTGTAAATCCTTAAATCCTGGACATCCTGATTCTGACAACTAACCCAAATATACGCTAAAATACCCACAGTAACTAACTTTTTAAACATTTAACTTTTAATTCCTAACTACTTATGACCATGCAAAATGCTGTTCAATTCCAAGACGCTTATGATGTGATTGTAGTGGGTGCAGGCCACGCCGGTTGTGAAGCAGCTTTAGCTACTGCCCGCCTCGGTTGTCGCACTCTGCTGTTAACCCTTAACCTGGATAAAATCGCTTGGCAACCTTGTAACCCCGCAGTCGGTGGACCTGCTAAGTCCCAACTTACCCACGAAGTAGATGCTTTGGGTGGGGAAATTGGGAAAATGGCCGATCGCACCTATTTACAAAAACGCATTCTCAACTCTTCTAGAGGTCCAGCAGTTTGGGCATTACGGGCGCAAACCGATAAGCGCGAATATGCAGCAGTCATGAAAGGAATTGTCGAAAATCAAGAAAATTTGACAATTCGTGAAGGCATGGTGACAGATTTAATCTTAGGAAAAAATGATGAAATAATAGGTGTAGAAACTTATTTTGGTGTCGCTTTTGAATGTAAAGCCGTTATTTTAACCACTGGTACATTTTTAGGTGGGAGAATTTGGGTAGGTAATAAGTCAATGGAAGCTGGCCGCGCAGGTGAATTTGCGGCCGTAGGTTTAACAGACACCCTTAACCGCTTGGGTTTTGAAACCGGAAGATTAAAAACCGGTACACCTGCAAGGGTAGATAAGCGGTCTGTAGATTACAGTAAAATGGAACTGCAACCAGGAGATGAGGAAGTTCGCTGGTTTAGTTTTGACCCCCAAGCGTGGGTAGAACGGGAACAAATTCCCTGTCACATGACAAGAACTACTAAAGAAACCCATCGCTTAATTGAAGAAAACTTGCATCTATCCCCGGTTTATGGTGGATGGGTTGATGCCAAGGGTCCCCGTTATTGTCCGAGTATTGAAGATAAGATAGTCCGCTTTGCAGATAAAGAAAGTCATCAAATCTTCATTGAACCAGAAGGACGAGATATACCAGAATTATACATTCAAGGTTTTTCCACTGGTTTACCGGAAAATCTGCAAATCCTGATGCTGCGGAGTCTTCCCGGTTTGGAAAACTGCTTTATGTTGCGTCCTGCCTATGCTGTAGAGTACGATTATTTACCTGCAACCCAGTGTTATCCCTCATTGATGACCAAGAAAGTAGAAGGGTTGTTTTGTGCAGGACAAATTAACGGTACAACCGGTTATGAAGAAGCTGCTGCCCAGGGTTTAGTAGCGGGTGTAAATGCGGTGCGGTTTGTGCGGGGGCAGGAAATGATTATTTTCCCACGTGAACAAAGTTACATCGGGACTTTAGTTGATGACCTGTGTACCAAGGATTTGCGTGAACCTTACCGTATGCTTACGAGTCGTTCAGAGTATCGTTTATTGCTGCGTTCAGATAATGCCGATCAACGGATGACACCATTAGGGCGGGAAATTGGTTTAATTGATGACAGACGGTGGGATTTATTTACGAGAAAACAAGAGCAAATTATAGCCGAAAAAGAAAGACTGCATTCGACTAGAATTAAAGAGCATGAAGACATAGGGAGAGCGATCGCCCAAGAAACTCAACAAGCAATCAAAGGTTCAATCACCCTCGCTGACCTGCTACGTCGTCCGGGAATACACTATGTAGATTTAGAAAGATACGCACTAGGTAACGCCAGTCTCAACCAAGCGGAAAAAGAAGGGGCGGAAATAGATATCAAGTATTCTGGATATTTAGCCAGACAGCAAAACCAAATTGAGCAAATAGCTCGTCAAGCCAATCGAACATTGCCAGCAGATTTAGATTATGCAGCAATTGATACTCTTTCCAAAGAAGCCAGAGAAAAGCTGGCGAAAGTAAGACCCTTGACAATTGGGCAAGCAGCAAGAATTGGTGGTGTTAATCCTGCGGATATCAATGCTCTGTTAATTTATTTAGAAATCCGTAAAAACAAGGAGCAGAATGAGTTTTCCTTATTAGCAGATACAAAAATTCATTAAGGATGGGTATAGTATAGGGTGGGGGATCAGTATGATGGACTACAGAGATTTTTGAAGTAAAATTCTGAATCATTTATAAATCACAGTAAAATTTAATACCACTGCCAAATTACTGCCAAATTAAGGTTAGTGGTGTAATTTAAAGAAAGTGATTTCCCGGACATCATTGGGTTTCCTTTCCCTTTCTAGCAGCCACAAAGAAAATGTCTATGATAACAGAAGCCAGCACCCATCTAATGATTTCTGAAGCACTAGAGGACTTACTCCCCAGTGAAGCCCTGTCGATAGAGACTTACGCTGAAGGCTTGATAGATGAACTCTTCACCGATATCGACAACATACTAGATTGTGGTAGAAAGCGCCCTGCTAAAACCATCAGAACAGAATATGTGCCACATAAGCAAACAGTGGCGGTGAAGATGCAAGAAGTTGTTTTGACACAGACAGTACACCGAGCAACCAAAGCGATCGCGCCCATCCAAAAGCCGCAACCAAGTACACTGGTTTTAAATCCTCCCTCTGTCACTGCAATTAGGAAAAGAAATCAAAAGCACAGCGGTGGATTAGGCAACCTGCTCGTGTTAGGCTTAACCTTAAGTGTGGCAATGGTTGGTTCAGTCTACCTAGCACAGCCGACATTATTCACCAATATCACTGCCCAATTTACTCCACACATACCACCAACAGATCAGGTAAAATCACCAGTACCTGTACAACCAGATCCTCATGGTGAATTAGTTAATTATATGTTGCAGGCTTTGGCAGTGATAGACCAGCAAGGCTCTAGCAATGATCAAACACCTGCTAAATCTGGGTTACGTGATGTTAATCCCCAGCAAACAAACGCTTTGCCTTTGCCCAGTAACCAACCTATTGGCACTTTACCCCTACCAGTGGCTGCTAACAATGCCCCACCTGCTCCCAGTCGAGTGACAAATGTGGTAGAGAGAATATATGTTCATGTTCCTGTTTATCAAGCACCTCCAGCTATACGCCCATTACCAGAAGTTTCCCCAATGTCAGCGCAGGTATCACCACCTGGGTTTGTCAAAGATTCCCCTAGTAATGTGCAACAAGCAACCAAGCCCCTAACAGCAAAAAATTCACCGACAACTGTGAAGCGGGCAGATGCTTCTAAGCTACCAGCTACAGCACCACCAAAACTACCTGCGGCGATCGCAACTGCATCATTACCGAAACCAGAAACATTACCAACTACACCCACAACTACCCAACAGGTGTATTTACCCGCCTATTCAGCCGAGTTGGAAGGATTGTTAGAGTTAGGTAGCAAATCTGCGGCTTTGTTCAAAATTGATGGTGTGACTCGCCGGATTAACCTGGGAGAAAATATTGGTGCTACTGGTTGGACGCTAGTAGACGTAAGTAACGGTGAGGCGATTATCCGCCGTAATGGTGAGGTGCGCTCAATTTATACAGGTCAAAAGTTGTGACAGATAACAGGAGACCTGTCCTGGGAGCAGTTACCTGATATAGTTGAACAAAAAATGCTGAATCTTGCAAGAGGAAGAACAGCCTGGCGCAGAACTATTGCTTCAAACCAAAACACATTTGACTGGAGTAAGCATTGACATTAATTGACAAATGTCAACAGTAAGTATCAAGTTAATGCTTATTCACACTAGCCTCAAGAGTTTTTACCTGAGTTTGTAATTCTTCTACTACTTGTAAATGCGATCGCTCTAATAAATAACCAGCCCAAACAAAGCTGCCAGTTAACACTGTCACTACTACCACTAAAACACCAGTTAACAACTTAACTTGAGAGCGAAGCTGTTTGACTTCATACATCTGATTTTGAGCTTGATCAAGAGAATTTAATTTAGTCCGTTGGTCTTCTACTACTATCTCTACTTTTGGGGTTTCAACTTTTTTAAACTGAATTTGGCTTCGCAACCAATCTGTGATCAATTTAGGGCAATTCTTCTTAAACCATTGCCAAGCAATCATTCTGAATGCAGGTTTAGACATTTTGGAAATCCATTTCAGGGTTCTATTGAGAGTGCGAGACTGGAACTTTTGGTTAATCAAATTAGTTGACCCAGCATCATAGAGACAATTCAAGATCAGCTTAACTGTTGCTTCCTCTCTGTAAACCATATTTTCCAACAAAAGCAGGACATCTTGTATCAGTTGTTCTTCTCTTTCGGCTTCTGTAGGCAATTTTGTTAAATCACTTGATGGAGGCAATTGTTTAGACATATTAACTGTATAAATTCTTAATTTTTCATTAGTGCTTTCCTTTAACTATACTGACATCAGAAAGTATTTGCTATTTCCTGGATACGTTAAGATTCAATTTCTTCACAATGGATTAATAAACGTTCCAAACCTTCAGCCAAAGAAATCAAATCTTGCCAAGAGGAACCATTGACTAGATTTTGAGCGTGTGCTAAACGGTTCCGCAAATTTTCAGCAGATTTGAGAAAGCGTTCACCAGATCGTTTTGACTTTAACCCCAATTTATCAAACAGTTCAGGTTGATTTAATACCAATTCCCGCTTGTCGCAAAATTGCAGATAATCTAATAAATCTGTGGCTTCATTTCTTTCTTGACTTTCACGCCATAATTTTTGAGCAGCTTCTAAGCGGTCAGGTTTAAGAACTTTTTGCCATGAATCTTGGGGATAATACAGCCGCACCAGTCGTAACAAATTCATTTCTAGCAGCGTTACCAACCCAAACAGCAACATTCTGACTGGTGCTTTCTGCAAATCACCACAAGTAATAATGCCACTAACATTATTACAGTCTAATACAAATAATCTGGATTTTTGTTGCAGAATTGGCAACAACTTCATCAAGGGTGTAGACATAGCAATGAGTTCTTGAGGATGAAACACTTGTTGATAGTCGCTGCATTTTCCCGATTGGTTTTCTCGTAAATTTTCTCTTAAAGTAGAACGTTCTACATAACCTGTAATACTATCTTCTGTTTCCACTCCGACGACATCAAAATCCTGCAACTCCATCCAATTTATAATTTCTCTCATATCTGCATCAGCTTTGACGGCTTTGAGAGGTTCGGCTACATATTCTATGGTAATACTGTTCTCAAATAAGCTGCGTAAATCTTGAGAACGTGACTTTAGCTGTTTCATTTGTCGTTAACAATAAGACTTGAAACTAGTATTTCATGAAAGTCTGCATTTTGACTGTTAACGATATTGCAGGAGTCGTAGGGGCAGTCAGGAGTCAGGAGTCAGGAGTCAGGAGTCAGGAGTAAAACTCTGTTATTTATTCAAAAACTACGGTTTTATTACCATAGACTAAAACGCGATTTTGTAAATGCGATCGCACTCCCCTAGCTAAAACAATTCTCTCTAAATCTTTACCTTTTCTAATCAAATCATCTACATTATCCCGGTGACTTACCCTAACTACATCCTGTTCAATAATTGGACCACAATCTAAATCAACAGTTGCATAATGGGCAGTTGCGCCAATAATCTTTACACCTCTTTCAAAAGCTCGATAATAGGGATTCGCACCAATAAATGCAGGTAAAAATGAGTGATGAATATTAATTATTTGCGGGAATTGCTGAATAAAATTATCAGTTATTATCTGCATATATTTAGCCAAAACTACCAAATCAATATTGTAGTGACGCAGTAATTCTAATTGCTTTATTTCCTGTTCTTGTTTATTATCTTTAGTAATGGGAATGTGATGATAATCAATACCAAATTGTGCTGCAACTTCCTGTAAATGGGGATGATTACTAATAATTAAAGGTATGTCTGCATTAAATTCCTGTGCCTTTTGCCGCCAAATTAAATCTAATAAACAATGGTCTTGACGACTTACCCAAATTGCAATTCTGGGAACAGTATCAGAAAAATGTAATTCCCATTTAGCGCCTAAAGGTTGGGCGATCGCATTAAAAGCAGCACCAATTAAATCCCTTGGTAAATTAAAACCATCCAACAGCCATTCTATACGAGTGAGAAATAAACCAGCTTCAAAATCTGTATGTTGATCAGCATCAATAATATTACCACCATTAGCATAAATAAAATTAGCAAATTTTGCGACTAATCCTTTTTGATCAGGGCAAGAAATCAGTAAAGTTGCTGTTGGGTTCATTTTAGTTGATAGTTGATAGTTGATAGTTGGTAATTGATAGTTGATAATTGATAATTGATAATTATGAATTATTACTTATTTCCTACTCCCTCTTCCCTATTCCCTCCCTAAACAAATAGATATGGCTTCGCCACGTTACCGCGAACAGAAACCAAACCGGATTCCTATATTAATTATTTAGTATGGGCAGGATTAGGATCTATGGGTATTGGTACAAGGTCTAATTTAGTATCTTGTTCAGCTTGTTTAGCACCTTCCTCACTGGTTTGTTTAGCAGATTTTTCAGTGTTTTGTTCATTAGGTTTGTTAGCAGATGCTTGAGATATTTCTTGCCATTCTGATAATTCCCGATTGACAGCATTAGCGAAATCTTTAGAAACTAATAAAACCTGAGTATTTCCATTATTGTCGATCACAGGATCAGCTTGGGCGTATAAGAAAGTATTGTTAAAATTAGGTTTCCCTAAAATTACTTGATGCGTTTTTTGATTTTTCAGTTTAATATCAATAGTCGCTTGAGGTTTATCTAAACCAAATTCACTCAATTGATTAGGTGAAATTGATACACTACTTTCACTTTTACCTTTAACCAATAAATCCGTTAAATAAGAAACTATAGCCTCTTTTGCTGGTTCTGGGTTAGGAGATTTTGGTAATTTAATTGACCATTTTGGCGCTTCTAGTTTCTGACTCCGTTCTAAATTTAAAGTGTAGTCCTTCGTTTTAATATCTATAGATTGAACATCCTCAACATTAAATGAGAAAATCTGTTGTTTAGTGGTCTGAGTTTGTTGATTTTGCTGATTTACCTGATTTATTTTATTGAGGTGATTTTGTGCAAATTGTTGTGGTTGATTTTTCCGTCTAATTTCATCAAAATAGACAAAACCACTTAAACCCAAGGCTAAAATTACTAAAGTTAAAGTTGTGCGTTTCATTTGGAAATAGGTGACAGGTGACAGGTGACAGAGAAGAGGAAGCAGGTGAAACAGGTAGATAAATTCATAATTATCAATTATCAATTATCAATTATCAATTATCAATTATCAATTATCTTCTTTTCCACCAAATAATAGCGCCAGTAGCTAAACCAATGAAAGGTAAAAGCAACAAAGAAGAAATACTTAATAAATTTGCTTTTGCAGTTGACATGGTGATGCGGCGATTTGTTTGTTCTTTGGGACGAATTGAAAGCGGTTGTTGATCTTCTTGACTTAACCAAGTTACTGAGTTGAGAAATACATCTCCATTTAATTGTTGCTGAAATAAACCATCTCTAGCAAAATCTGAGTTTCCAAACACTACTAAGCGAGATTCTTTGCTGTGATTTTGAGAATTTTCCTCAGTTGGGGAAGCGGTAGGTGTGGGGGTAGGTGTGGGAGATGGGGAAGCGGTAGGTGTGGGGGTAGATGTGGGAGATGGGGAAGCGGTAGGTGTGGGGGTAGGTGTGGGAGATGGGGAAGCGGTGGGAGATGGGGTAGATGTGGGAGATGGGGATGATAGCTTTCTAGTTAATGCTACACCTAAAGTTAAAGGACCTTTTAAATCTTGACCTTCATTAAACTCTAAATTTTCGTTTTGTTGGTCACTTTCTGCCCAACTATTAGGATATGATTTAGTTCTGAGTAAAGGAGTAGATTGAATCTCAGGAATTGGTTCAATGAGAATAGGACGTGCGAGGGGATAGAAAGAAATACCATTACCAAAATCTTTAGTGATGGGATGTTGTCCATACTCTGTAACAGCAGGTGCAGCAGGTCCTAGTCCTAAAGTTGTTCCAGAAACATCAACAGCTAAACGATTATCTAATTTTACACCCCA
Organism: Sphaerospermopsis sp. FACHB-1194; assembly: GCF_014696235.1. NCBI lineage: Bacteria > Bacillati > Cyanobacteriota > Cyanophyceae > Nostocales > Aphanizomenonaceae > Sphaerospermopsis > Sphaerospermopsis sp. FACHB-1194. The sequence goes on from NZ_JACJPU010000016.1 coordinate 34,699, forward strand.
ATCTTGCAATAAGTCATCAATTTTTGGGTCAGTATTAGGGTCAACCATTAACATTAAATTACCGCCACGATTGAGATAATCTTGTAAAGCTGTAACTTCACCTGCTAATAACTCTCGTTTTGGACCAGCGACGACAACAACAGCAGCATCTTCAGGGACTGTAGTTTGTTCTGTTAAACTCAGAGGTAAAGCTGTAAAATTTTTGTCTGCTAATCCTTGAATAGCTTGAGAAATAGCATTTTTAGCATCTGTAAATTCTAGTTCACCGTGACCTTGCAGAAAGTAAACTTTAGCTGTATTGTTACTAGTTATTTGTTGTAAACGGCTAGTTAATCTTACTTCTGATAGACGTTCATATTCATTGACAGTTTGTACTAATTGGCGCTTATTATCAAATTCTAAATAAACTTCGCCAAAAGCTTTCACACCAAATTTTTCTGCTAGTCCTGGTCTGGTTTGAGGGTCGATATATTCAAAGTTAAACTTAGGAGTTTGACGACGATAATTTTCTAGTAATTGTTCATCTTGCAAATTTTGTTCTCTGGTAAATAACCAGACTTTTGCAGGTTTGGGTAAGGTACGCAGTAATTCTTTAGATTGGGGTGCGAGGGTAAATAATTGAGTTTCTGTTAAATCTAATCTTAACTGATACCGTGTACCTAAAAAATTGATTAATCCTAATATTGTTAATACTGCCAAAGTTGCCACTAAGGCGTTAGTTGTAGATACGGTAGAACGTTGTTTCCAAAATTGATTTTTTTGGGCTTGGAAAAATACCCAAACAATGCAAATCAAAAGACCTGCTATGATAAATACTAGAGGTAATATACCCCATGTATCTGAAATTAACCCGACTGTTAAACCCAGAGTTAATAAGAATGGACCCAACAAAAATAGTAGGTTAGCGAAATTTTTTTTAGGTATTTTTTTCATTATTGGTGATTGGTGATTGGTGATTGGTGATTGGTGATTGGTGATTGGTGATTGGTGATTGGTAATTGGTACAAACTTCTTTACTGTCACCTGTCACCTGTCACCTGTCACCTCCTAACTATTGACGTTGAAAACGCAGTGCATCTATTGATTGGGCGGTGAGGAAAATTCCTAAAATAATGTAACTAACAAATAAAATTAAGGCGCTACTATCAAAAATTCCTTGAATTAATGTGTTGTAATGTTTGAGTAGGGATAGATGAGCTAAACTGTCTCCCACCGGACCGGGTATAGCTTTGGATATGGAATCTATTAATAATAGTAATATAACCACAAAAAAGGTAAGGACGGCTGATAACAGTGTGCTGTCTGTTAAGGAGGAAATGAACATTCCTAATGATAAAATTGCTGCTGCTAATAATATTAATCCTACATGACCAAGAATAGGAATAACTGGAGACATGGGAGGATTAGAACCGCTAATGGCTAGGGTTTCAAATCCGAGTAACGGTAATACCATTGTCATAAAAAATGTTAAAACTCCTAATAATTTACCTACGGCTACAGCCCAGTTAGTAACTGGTGATGTGGCTAATAATTCTAATGTTCCCCGTTTGCGTTCTTCCGCATAAAGTCCCATTGAAAGTATGGGTAAAATAAACAATAATAACCAACTGATTCTATCTAAAAATGCCCGGATAAATTCATAGGGTACATCTATGGGCGGAACGGGTACTCCTAATTGTTGTCCTTGGATATCTAAATCTGCAACTGTGGGCAAAATTCCCCCTGGACCTATTAAAATCATCACCAAAAATAAGCCAGAAATAAACCAAAAGATGCCAGCTATACCATAAGCTAAGGGTGATACAAAATAACTTTGTAATTCTCGGCGATAAATGGCAATTATATTAGCGATGATGATACCCATGTTATGCGTTTTCTCCTTCTGTTTCTGGTGAGTTTTTTAGTATAGTTTCTGGTATAGTTTCTGGTGTTTCTTTTGCTGGGGGAAGTAAATTTTTCTCTTCGGTTGTTAGTTGTAAAAATACATCTTCTAAACTAGCACTAACCCGCCGCATTTCATATAAATTAAATCCTCCCCGAATTAATGCGGCTGCAATATCCTTCCCTGGTTCTGTGCCTGGTTGAGATATAACACGCAGTAGGGGACGATGATCATGACTTATCGGCATTGATTCTACCAAAATCACGTCCTTTACATTTTGTAATACCTGTTTTGCTAGGGTAACTTCTCCAGAAATTTCTAACTCATAACCCGAACCTCCGGTTAACTGTGTCATTAAATTTTCTGGGGTGTTGGTAGCTACGACTTTACCACGGTTGATGATGGCTACGCGGCTACAGGTCATGCTCACTTCTGGGAGAATATGGGTAGAGAGGATGATGGTGTGTGTACCGGCTAGACTTTTGATCAAGTTTCGCACGTCGATAATTTGCCGGGGGTCTAGTCCTACGGTGGGTTCATCAAGGATAATGGCCGGAGGATCATGGACTATTGCTTGTGCTATTCCCACTCTTTGGCGAAAACCTTTGGAAAGCTTGCGAATAATGACTTTACGCTTTTCTGTGAGGTTGCAGCGTTTCATAGCAGCTTGCACTTTTTGGGGGCGATCGCCAGCGGATACCCCTTTAATTCGAGCTACAAAGTGCAAAAATCCCTCTACCGTCATTTCGGGGTATAAAGGCGGTGTTTCCGGTAAATAGCCGATTTTTTGCCGCACTGCTAAAGAATTTTCATGGACATCATACCCGGCTATTTTGGCTGTTCCTTTGGTCGCTGGCAGATAACCGGCTAAAATCCGCATGGTTGTGGTTTTACCCGCACCGTTGGGACCTAAGAAACCTAAAATTTCTCCAGGTTCTACGTTAAAGGTGACATCGGTTATCGCTGCGGTAGAACCATATATTTTACTCAGATGTTCAACTTCTATCATTGGGATATTATTGGTGTGATATATGTGATATGTGTTAGCGATCGCGGAATACTAGGAAGGAATTTCATTTACCAACATAAATAATATTGACATTTTCTCTAGATTATTGGGGACCTGTGAAAAATATAATACATAATATACATTCTCGATCTAAGTTTGAACCTTTACTAGTCACCCAAACCATTAAAAATAGTCACGTTACGTTTTATAAAATTAGATAAAATTAGAATTGTTGTACTGTACCCTATTAGCTAAAGTGTCTGAATCTTTACCTTTGCGCGATCGCTACCTGGCTTTAATTGATCAAATAGTCGAAACCACCCTCAAAGGCAAAATTAGCTCCGTAGAACAATTGTACCAAATGTTACTTCAAAGCATTGCTTCCGGTACGGGAGAAGTGTTTGAGTTAGCTTTGAGCGATCGCTTGAATACCATCCAAACAAAAGTAGACAGCGAAACAGACGAACTCAAAAAAGCCAAAGCCACCCGTAGTTTAAGAGCAATTAAAACTATTCAAACACAATGGCAACGCTGTCAAGAACAAAACAAAGCAACCGAAATCATAGCTTCAGCAGTACGGGAAATTACCATTGCTAGTAATGAAGAGCGTTTAGCCGTATTCCTGCGCTACACCGATCCCAATCAAAAATATCCCTTAAATTTATCACAACTACAACAAATAGCCAAATCCTTACAGCAATTTGGTGCAGCTAACTCAGATTTAACACAGATATCCACAGGTATAACTCAGGCGATCGCCGCTTGGCAACGCATCCAAGAAAACCTCCTCAGTTGGATGTATGAACAAAAAACCTCTCTCGGTTTTGGTGGTGTACCTGGTGAAAAAGGACCTTGGGCAAGTTGGGCGAAATTAGTCAAAAGCGAAATACCACAATCATTTTTTCAGACTTTAGCAATAGAACAATCTCCAATAGAATTTACCCAAAAACAACAAAACCTTAGCTTCAGTGATTGGGTAGAATTAACAATAGTTTTACAATTCTTACAACGAGGTTTAGTTAGTTGGTTTGATAAACAAGCTTATGATATTCAAGCAGGTCCAAAATTATCAATTTCCACATTTTTAACCTTTGCCATCATTTGGAGTCAACTAGCAAACGGTTGGCAAAATCAATCAATAATATATAGTAATGGCGCTTCACAAATAATGTTACAAATTTTGCGAACCTTTGCCCAACGTCCCTATTTTCCCCTTTATGGTGGAATTTTTGCTTCTTTTTCTGGTAGTTATTTACGGGATGCACTCGATTATTTAGATGAACCTCTACGTTCGGCAGCAGGAACACAAGAAAAAGCCAGAATTTTAACATTATTAGGTTACTCTCAAAGAGCTTTAGGCAATTATCCGCGCTCAATAAATTTCCATCAACAAGCTTTAGAAATTGCCAGAAATGCTCAAGATACAACTTGCGAAATTGCTAATCTTAACCACCTCAGTCGTACCTATGTCCAAGAAAAAAATTATGCTGAAGCAATAAATAATAGTCAAAGAGCATTAATATTAAGTAGACAAACAGGAGATAAAACCGGAGAAACTAACGCCCTGGTAAACTTAGGTTACAGCGAAGTAATGCAAGCACAGCAATTAGAAAACACTGAACCAGAAGTTTATGAATCTGCTATTAATTATCTAGAACAAGGTTTAAAATTAGCCGAAAAAATTGGGGATATTCAAACTCAATCTTTATGTTTTAGTAGTTTGGGAATTGCCTATTTAGTCACTTCTCAATATCAAGAAGCCATCAAATATTTAGAACTGGGTTTTAGAACTGCCCAAGTTTCCGGGGATTTATATATTCAAGGTCGAAATTTAGCTTATTTAGCAGAAGCTTATTATAACCTGCTCAATTTTGAAAAAGCCATTTATACAGGTAGTTTGGGAATGTATCTATTAGAACAAATTTCATCTCAAGAATGGCAACAACCCGCAGGTTTATTAACCACAATCAAAAGACAATTGGGAGAAGATAAATTTCAAGTTTTATTGCAACAAAACCGCCCTAAGATCATTTCTGTTATTGGTGTAGATGGCTATGATTATTTACCTGATTTATTAGCAAGATATTAGTTACACCATATTTCATCTGGATGAGGTACACCAGGGCGGGCAGGATGCCCACCCCACAAGAGTTTTATTTTTACCCCACATTCCGCAGATAAAATCCAATTCTGAATAATTATCACGAAAGATTCAGGGTTGTACAAACTTTACTCCAAAAATATTCTCAATAAATGAGATAAATTCCTAATAAACATTTTATAGTTCCTTTGAACTAAAATCCTGAAAACCCTTACCAAACAATGTTTTTGGAGATAATTATTTTTTTATTCTCCGCTTATGCGGAATGTGAGTTTTACAGTTATTTTCAGGTAAATAAACCACATTTTGATTTAGGTTTCGCGTCAACAATGTAGGCGCGTTCGCGAAGCGTGCTGGAAGCATCAGCATTCGGACAATTAATTATCGGTTTTTACCTAATACTATCATCCGAATGCTTCGCCCTGACTGTGGTCTAAAGACAATTCATTAACATGAAACTAAAAAAAGTTGGGGATCTTATCCTTTAATTATTTTTGGGAAGCCAGTTAATATCAAGTAATTGTTCGAGAGTATAAGGACAATTTTCTGGAAATGAAATGTTATAACCTGTCTTTTGTCTTACATATTTGAGTGCTTTTTCATAAATTATGGATTGATTTTCCTGTAAATGATTTTTGAAGTTTTTGGTTAAATCTTCATTGATTTGAGTCCTAAAACTCAAAATTTCTGCTTGCCAATGATTAGCATTATAATCATATTCATTATGCCAATATTGCAGTAGCAGTAAATGTCTGATAATTTGTTCAAGGAATCTTTCTAATGTTTTCTTTTCTCGCCGACTCAATTCTTCTAATTCCTCAATTAAATGATCCTTGTCTAATTTTTCCCATTGGTTTTGTTTTAAAAATTTAATCGTTTGTTCTAACCATTGATCATATTCAATCTCATAAAGAGATGCTAAATCATCTGTGATTTTCATTGCTGATCTCTACCTAATTTGCTTCTTATACTTTCAATTATGTATTACCTTCTTCAACAACTGAGGAATTTGAGCAGGATATTCAGCCACAGGAACTTGTGCAGCTTGGAAAGCCGCTAATTTACTTTGAGTCGTGCCAAAATTGGGATCACGTTTCACAACGGTTGCTATATTTCCTGTTTGATGCCAATATTTGTTTGGCGGTGCGTGTCTACCTGCAATATAAGCAATGACTGGTTTATCAATAGCTTCAGCAATGTATCTTGCAGCATTTTCTTCACTTTCTCCCCCTGGTTGGCCGACTACAACTATTGCTTCTGTAGTTTCTTCCTCATCCAGAATTTGCAACCATTGAGAAAAGGAAGAACCGACAATAGCATCACTACCAATACTGACACTAATCGACTGACCTAAACCAGCTTTGGTTAATTCCCAGGCTACCTCATAAGTCAGGGTACTACTACGGCTAACAATTCCCACAGATCCAGGGGTGTAAAATTCACTAGGTTGAGTGCCTAAGAGAATTTTACCAGGAACAATAATTCCTGGACTGTTAGGACCTACTAGCAAAATTTCATGACTTTCTGTAGTGCGGAGTAATTTCACCATATCTAAAGGTGGTACACCAGCAGAAATAATAATTATCTGTCTAATATTAGAGGCGATCGCTTCTAAAGCTGCATCCAAAACTTGATAAGGATGGACACAAATAATGGTTGTATCAATTTGGCCAAATTTTGAGATAGCTTCCTCTACTAAGTCAAAAACTGGCAAACTGTAGATTTTCTTTCCACCACATCCAGGATCAACACCAGCTACTAAATTAGTGCCATAAGCCTTCATTTGAGCAATATGAGTTGCTGATATAAATTCACAAAAACCCTGAATTAAAACTTTACTGTCTGGTTTTAAGTTCATAAAATTTAGTTATTGGGAATTGGGAATTGGGAATTGGGAATTGCGAATTGGGAACAGGGAACAGGGAACAGGAAAAGAGAAATTTTTAATTTTTAATTTTTAATTGCTTTGTTACCTGTCACCTGTTACTACTTCTTGTAAGCTGGTAACTTAGCTAGACGGACTGCTTGTTGAACAGCCTCATCTAAATTTTCTACTACTATCAGCGTCTCAGTTTCAGCTTTGAGTTGAGCTAAATATTTCCTAGCTTGATCAAAATCAAAACCAGCAAGACGGACAACCAACCTGGGTAAGTTTTTCGGTTTATATTTACTTCCGTTAGACGTATAAGATTTGAGTTCTTTTGGATCTAGTTGGATAAAATTAGCAATTACTTCTGGCATCTGAGAAACTTGAGGAATAGAACCCAAAAAGTTAATCAGAATCACTTGAATGCTTTTATCAGCAGCCAACATTTTTAAACCACTTTCCAGGCGATCGCAAAATGTCGTCGGTTCAGTATCAGTCAAGAAAGAATGTCGTAAATTTAAAGATACACCTGGTTTACCACCCGCATTAAAAACTGCATCCAAGGTTGTCAACACCGAACCCGTACCATTGCCCAATATACCTATTTTGCCGTGTATTTCTAACCCATCCCAATTACCCAAGATACTGTTGATCTTGCTATTTTTATGACGGCCAATCATTTTTGCCGCCATTTTGGCTATTTCTGGATGTCGGTTAATTGCTCTTTCATTAACTCTAACTTTACCATTGAGTGCCATAACTTGCCCAGAAACACTAACAGCTAGAGGATTTATCTCTACTAAATCTAAGTCCTTCTGCACAAATAACTTATACATTTTTTCTACAATATCACTTACCGACTGCATCAGCGCACCCTGTAAGCCCATTTTCAAACCCAGTCTTCTGGCATAAAATGGCGAAAATTCCTGTTCTACCACCACATATTGCATTTTCTCCCCTGGAGATTCCCAATCAATATCTGGTTCTTTGCAACCTAAAAGCACTGGACGACAGATAGCGGTATCTAAAACTACGGCCAGATAAAATTCATCCTTGGCATCATACTTAGTTTCTGCCAGTAAAACCTCTGGCAATTCTCCCCAAATTGGTAAATTAAAGATATTTTGGGCAGCTGCGATCGCATCAATGGTGGTTTCCACAATTCTGACTCCACCAGCTTTAGCCCGTTCATCTGCGTGTACTTGCGATTTGAGTACAATCGGATAGCTAATTTTTAAACGTTTTAAATCTGTAGGATGGTCAATTCGTTGAGATGGTAAAACAGGAATGCCCATCTTATCAAACCATTCTTTAACTTGGTACTCCAATAAATCCATTGGTACACACCTTGTATTAACAATTTCAAATCTAATTTTTATTGCTGTCTCATCGTTTGCACAGCACTTTATTTATATAATCACGCTTCGGTTTGCTAGAAAATTGATTTGGCAAGAATCAATTTTATCGAATTAAGTATAAGTAATAGTGGTACACTCAATTCTCAAACCCCAACCGCTGCTATTTGGTTGATTAGACCTTTTGATCCTCCTTGGTCAACTTGCCAGTCTAAAAAATTACTTGGATCTTCTTGTATATTTTTTCCTGGATAATTTATACTCGCATTTGTATTGTCTAATTTATGATCTAGTAGTATAAAAAAGCAGAATCCTAAACCATTGCTGCTCACTCGCTTTCTGGTAAAAGATGGAACTTTGTGTTAAAAACTAGTTCTCTGGGACAGGAAACCAAGGTTCAGCCTTGAGCAAAATCAAATACTTATATATTAAAACACCAGTATATGATTGGGTTTTGTCAAACAGTTAGTAAAACCATCTATTCTGAATGTGACAAAGACCAGAACTTTATTTCATCTACTCCAAGATAATAAAAACTATAAAACTATATACAACATTAGCAGTAGACATTATGAAAGATAAATTCCCAAAAGAAGATATCCAGCATTTAACCAGTATTTTACAAGAAAAACTACTGGTAGAACTTCCATCTGTCCCAGTTCTCCAGGTAAGATGCGCTGTCCAGAAAGACGCACTGATGATTTTAACTCAGCACCCTCCAGGTATAGCAGTTGATAGCCAAAAAATCTTTGCCATCCTTGAGGAATCGCTCCAGTGGCAATCTCAATATCATGATCAAAGGGTGCAATTTTATGTCAGGGTTTCAGGAGAAAAACTACCCTATACTAAACATTCAATCACTATCAAGGCTAAGAAAATACAGAAAGAGCAGCAAATTACGTCCCTGGAAACAAGCAATGGCTTTAATAACGGTGCTGCTAAAAACCAGCTAACTTTTCCCCCACTGGAAATTCCTGATCTCTCATCTCCTGTAACCGATGTTCATATATCGGATCATCCATTTAGTTTACTAAAAGATGATCATATCGCGGATCATCCATTGAGTTCTCGAACCGAAGAAAATATTTCTGATTCTACCTTTAGTTCCGATCTTTCATTTGGCTCAGATAATTCATTAAATTCAGATACCATACTAAGATCAGAGGCATTATTTAACTCGGATGCTACATTTAGCTCAAATAGCTCATTGTTCAATGAGAGTGAGAATGAGTTAGCCGAAGAAGAAAAATTTGACCCATTTGCAGGGACAGAAAGCCTAGCAAAACGCAAAAGACAGCCGATATCATTACCACTCCCACCTTTACCCATCCTCTTAGGAGGAGTCTTGGGAGTGACTGTCATTTGTGGAGGCGGTGCTTTTTTTCTGAATCGTGCTTGTGTGATTGGTGAATGCAAAGAATTACAAACAGCCGATCAGTTAAAAAGCAACTCTCAGCAATCAATCCGTACAGCTAAATCTACACAAGAACTAATAGCATTACAACAGCAGCTGGATAAAGTTATTTCTGATCTCAAAGTAATTCCCCAATGGTCTCCACGTTATCAGCAAGCGCAGGAACTAGCTGCCAGTTTTTCTAACCAATTAACAAAAATTAACTTAGTAATCAAAGCTTTACAAGCCGCCGCCGCCGCAGAGCAAAAAATTCAAACTCCCGCAACTAGCTTAGATGAACTTCGCAGCAGACAAATTTTATGGAGACAAGCAATTATACCACTGGAAGCTATTAAACCTAGTCATGAACTATATAGTTTGGTGCAGGCAAAATTACCCAAATATCACAGCAATTTAAAAGCGATCAATCAAAAGTTACAGAATGAAGAATCATGGCAGAAAAAACTTACCACAGCCAAAACTGTAGCTAATTCAGCCAACCAGCGTCAAGCTACTGCTAAATCCGGTAATGATTGGCAAAGAGTACAATTTGCTTGGCAACAAGTAATTAATGATTTGAAAAGTATTCCCGCCACCAGCACGGCAAATGAGGAAGCCAAAAAACTGTTAGCGGAATATCAACCAAAACTCATACTGGCACGCAACCGCGCTACCAGAGAAATAGCAGCAGCCTCCACTTTTCAACAAGCTACCAACTTTGCAAATCAAGCTAAAGTATTCGAGGCGAAAAATCAATGGACACAAGCAATAGCATCTTGGCAACAAGCTATACAGACGGCTAAACAGGTTGCTCAAGATAGTTCCATCTATAATCAAGCACAGTCGCTCATTCAAACCTATTCTACTAGTTTAGGACAGACACTGGAAAAACAGCAACTCTATGGTAACTTGGCACAAAGTCAGGCTGATTTAAGCAAAACCTGCGTCAGTGGCATACGTTTATGCACTTTCACAATTGAAGAACAACCCAAAGGACGTATTATTGTCCGTTTAACCCCGGAGTATGACCGAAGACTGCAAACTCCTACTCCTGATATACAAAATCACTTCCAAACTTTGCAACAGGCTTTAGGAGTCATCAGTGAAAATGCCAACCTCCCCCTATTTCTCTACAATTCCCAGGGAGAAGAAAGGTATATGAGGAATCCGTAATAATTCATAATTGGTGACTGGTGACTGGTGACTGGGGAAGAAAATTTTAGATTTTAGATTTTAGATTTTAGATTTTAGATTGGAATTGACAAAAACAATCCAAAATCCAAAATCCAAAATCCAAAATCCAAAATCCAAAATTGAATTACCAATTACCAATTACCAATTACCCATCCCTAAAAACCCAAATAATTTTGTAAAGCTTGGCGCATTTCGGTTACAGGAATTTCTTCATTTTGTAACCAGATTTTTAATGCTGCTGCACCTTGTTGAACTAGCATTTCTGAACCATCAATGGGAATTGCACCTTGTTTTTCTGCTATTTGTAAAAATTTTGTTGGTTTGGGAATGTAAATTAAATCATAAGCAATTGCACCTGAAGGTAATTTAACCATTTCCTCTGCACTTAAAGGAGATTCATTGACATGAGGATACATCCCGATGGGAGTAGTATTTACTAACAAATTAGCTTGGGGAATTAAATTTGGTAATTCTTCCCAAGTGTGAACTTGAAATTTATCTGCAAAGGGTGAATTTTGCCAACTTTCATTAAATGCTTTTAACTTATATATGTTCCTTCCTACTATATGAATTTCTGAAAACCCTAGTTGAATACAACCAGCAACAACCGCCCTCGCAGCGCCACCATTTCCTAAAATTACTGCGGTTTTCTGACTCCAATCTTGATGATAGGTGGTTTGTAAAGGTGCGATAAACCCTTCTACATCGGTATTTGTTCCTACCCAAATGTCACCTTGACGAGTGACGGTATTAACTGCACCTATAGCTTGAGCAATGGGGTAAATTTCTGATAATAAAGGTATTATTGCCTGTTTATGGGGAATTGTTACACTAAAACCGACAACACCAATAGCTGCAAAACCGGCGATCGCAATTTCTAAATTTTCTGGTGCAATAGGAAAAGGTAAATAAACATAATCTAACCCTAATTTACTCAAAGCTGCATTGTGCATCATTGGTGACAGGGAATGTTCTACAGGATGGCCAATAACTCCCAAAAGTTTAGTTTTTCCAGTGATTTTCTGAAGATAATTATTCTCTTGCTGATTCATAAACATCATGTTTTTTAAAAAACGTATTGCAATTATACTTATTTTTGGTAACTTCCCCAAAAAAATAACCCGGTTGCATTAAACAACCAGGCTAAATGCCAGATATTAAATGAGATTAAATTAATACATCAACCCAAACAACACTTGACACTTCCACTTCATCACCGATGATGAAATAGTCAATACAAAAGTAAGGGTAATTCATGAATTACCCCTACGCAAAAATCAGGTTTTGAGTTCAATCTTGCGTAAGTCAAGTCCTAAAATATGTTGACTCATGTACGGGTTTAGCACTGCTAAACCCCTACTGAATCCTTACCTAAATCTTAATTTTCACCCAAGTTTATTTTCACAACTTTGTTCTTTTCTTCCACCAATTTGGGTAAATTCAGATGCAAAATACCATCTTTATAATCGGCGGTAACTTTGGTATTTTGAATAGGTACAGGTAGAGGAATTACACGCTGAAATTGACCATAATAAAATTCACTTTTGGTTTTAGCTTTATCTTCTTCTTTGTGTTGAAACTTCCGTTCACCGCTAATAGAAACTGCATCTTCTGTAACTTGAATATCTAAGTCTTTAGCTTCCATACCAGGAACTTCTAACTTGAGAATTACTGCATCATCAGTTTCAATTATTTCCGCAGCAGGAATTTTCGGGACATTAGTTAACTCTTTCAAAGTATTAGGTATAAATCCTTCTACTAAAAGATTAACGCGACGTTCTAAGGTGTCGATTTCTTTCCAGGGGTTGTAACGAATAACTGTCATATACTTTTACCTCTATATTGTTGGTTGTTTGTTTGTTTGAGTTGTTTTTATCAACTCTTTGATTATTATCTTAGTGAGGTTCAAAAATAATGTAAATCCGGTTTTTATCACTTATTAAATGATGATTACCGAACCGATATTTTCGATTATAAATATTTTCGGTTTACGCGAATATTTCTGGTTCGGTTTACACGACAAATATCAATTGAAAATTAACCAGATGGGTGGCTTTGATCAAAAATTCACCTCAATACTTTTCCATTAATTGTCAGTTAAGGTTTTAATCCCCCCAACCTCCCATTCAAAGAATGCCTAAAAATCCGTTTGTTTCCCCTTTTTTCAGGGGGATAATGGGGGATATCCAATATTTACAATACGTCAGTCTCGTTAACCGAACCGTATTGCTGTGAGCTTAATTAGTTTATTAATTGTTTAAATAAGTAAGTAAGTAAATAAATAAATAAATTGACTGTTAATTATCATACATGATATATTATACAGGTGCATACAATTTTATTGAATGATTACGAAATAAATCAAAAATTAAAACACATAAATTTATACGTTTTAACACCATGCTACCTATAATTACGGAATTTAGCATTTTGACTTTAGTCATATTTTTTTCTCTTTCCCTGCGATACCTGATTGTATCTTTCTTGTTATATTGGTTGCTGTGGATTCGCAGACCAGAGTCTTGGGAAAATCGTCGTCTTCAAGATATCAATAGACGCAAAAACAAAATCTCCACTGAAATTAAATGGTCAATTTTATCCTGTCTTATTTTTTCACCCTTAGTTGCTTTGACGATGAAAATCATAGAAACTGGACATACCAAAGTTTATTTTGATCCTCTAGGATATGGGTGGTTATATTTACCTTTAAGCCTGTTTATATATTTGTTTTTGCACGACACTTATTTTTATTGGACACATTTCTGGCTACATAACCCTAAAATGTATCGGCGGTTTCATAAGGTCCATCATGAATCTATTAACCCAACACCCTGGACTTCCTTTTGCTTTGATCCATTTGAGAGCATAATTCAAGCAATTATTATTCCCATTTTGCTTTTGATCATTCCCATTCACATTAGTATGTTAGTTTTGTTATTGATCTTGATGACTTTATTTGGCGTGATTAATCACACAGGTTATGAGGTTTACCCAAGTTCCTGGATGCGCGGTTTTTGGAATCAATATTGGATTACACCTACCCATCACACTTTGCATCATCACAAGTTCAATTGCAATTATGGTCTTTATTTTCGCTTTTGGGATAAGTTGATGAAAACAGATGTGATGAATAATTAGTATTATATAATATAATACGTAAAAACTGTAGAAATTTTCATTTTATACAGTAAAATGAAAATAAATACATCAAAAAACACTTAACTTTAATTTAGATAATGCAGACAAATATAGCACCCTCTACAAATCCAATTTCCGGAAAATACTGGCAATGGCGAGGACACAATGTATACTATGTACAAGCGGGAGAAAAACAACCCCAGCGCCCCTCTTTGCTTTTAGTACATGGCTTTGGTGCTTCTACTGATCACTGGCGTAAAAATATTACTGGACTTTGTGCAGATTTTCAAGTATTTGCTATTGATCTTTTAGGGTTTGGACGTTCAGCAAAACCGAAATTACAGTATAGTGGGGATTTATGGCGTGAACAACTGCGAGATTTTATTAGTGAAGTCATTGGTGAAAAAACAGTTGTAGCGGGTAACTCCCTTGGTGGTTATGCTTGTTTATGTGTGGGTGCAAAATATCCTGATTTGGTTGCGGGGGTAGTATTACTTAATAGTGCAGGTCCATTTTCGCAAACGGAAGGGGAACAAGTGCAAATGCAACCTGCACAAAATCCCTTACAGAAATTAATTGGTAACACTGTCAAATGGACTTTTAAACAACGTTTATTTCAGGCTTTATTATTTCAATATGTGCGTCAACGTTGGGTAATTCGTCGTACTTTAGAAAAGGTTTATTTAGATAAAACTGCAATTACTAATCAATTAGTTACAGAAATTCAACGTCCAGCTTATGATCCAGGTGCTTTAGATGTTTTTGTGTCTGTTTTTAGCACTCCCCAAGGGGAAAAAGTTGATGTTTTACTCAAGCAATTAACTTGTCCTTTATTATTGTTATGGGGTGAAGCTGATCCTTGGATGAAAGCGCGGGAACGTTCCCAAAAGTTCCATGAATATTATCCCCAATTAACAGAATATTTTATCAATGCTGGTCATTGTCCCCATGATGAAGCACCTGATCAAATAAACCCTCTTTTCCGCGATTGGGTTTTATCTATTACTAATTGATAATTGATAATTGACAATTGACAATTGACAATTGACAATTGATAATTGACAATTGATAATTGATTCATTCAGGGTTTAAAGCTTCCCCTTTTTTATGGGGAAAAAGATAAAAGCTTGCCATTTTTCCATTCAATCCTCTTCCTTCTAGAACACCGATTCATTAATCGTAAGGGCGAAGGATTCGGACAGAATATGAACTGGTTTCAGCGATAGGTTATGACCCGAATGCTTCGCCCCTACAAGGTAAAAACAGATTACCTAGCATTACTGAATCGACGTTCTAGGGAAAGTTAATTGTCAATTGTCCATTGTCAATTGTCAATTGATAAAAACCTAAAAACCTGATCAGGGTTGACCAGGTTCTAGCGAATTGATTAGTTTCAAATTTTTGGGATTAAGTAAGTGATTGAAATTCAATAACTAGGGGTGGACAATCTCACAAGTTTAGCATTTTCCTGTTTTTCCGCTTAGGGATTTGGCGCAACTATAGATAATAGTCGGAATGCCACTTTAAGTTGTAAATCCTAAAACTTGTTTGGGCTTTTGACGGGGGACACTTATGTCATTGCCCGATGGGGTTGGTTGTTCTTGTTCTGTGTCCTTCTGAACTTATGAATATAATCTAGCATTCTTTTTTTCTGATGCAATGACTTGTTTACGAAAGTTGATGTTTTGTTTCATTTAGCAATATTGGGAGTAGGTGACAGGTGACAGGTGACAGGTAACTGGTGACTGGTGACTGGTGACTGGGTAATCAATTTGATGTTTCCCAATCAACTATCAACTATCAACTATCAACTATCAACTATCAACTATCAACTATCAACTATCAACTATCACCATTCCCACATAATTCCGGTATTGTCGAAATGGCTGGTGACAATGCGGCCAATATTGTCTATTTGGGCTATTTCTTCAGCAGAAAGTTTGACTTCTGCGGCTTTGGCGTTATCTTGTGCTTGTTGGGGATATCTTGCACCAGCGATCGCATTACTTTGGGGTTGGGCTATTAACCAGGCTAATGCTAACTGCGCTAAACTACAATTATGTTTTTCGGCTACTGGTCTAAGTTGCTCTAATGCTTGTTGAGCGCGTTCAAAATTCTCTCCTTGAAATAACTTATTTTGCGATCGGTTATCTTCTGGATCAAATTTATGTCCTGGGGCAAATTTACCAGTTAACAATCCTTGTGCTAAGGGTGAATAAGCCAAAATTGAAATATTATTTTCTACACAATAAGGCATGGCATCGGTTTCTACATTGCGCCAAAAAAGGGAGTAAGCTGGTTGTAAACTATCAATTCTGCCATATTGGGCAGCTTCTGCTAGTTGTTCACGGGAAAAATTAGAAACACCGATGGCGCGAATTTTACCTTGTTCTTTTAAGTGATTTAAGGCACTCATGGTTTCCTCTATGGAAACGATTTCACTTTTAAAAGAACCAGATGGCCAATGAATTTGATAAAGGTCGATATAATCAGTTTGGAGATTTTTCAGGGAACGTTCACAAGCTTCTATCACTTGTTGATATTTGAGATGATTGGAAAAAACTTTAGTAGCATATTCCACGCGATCGCGTACATCGGACAAAGCTTGGGCTACAATCTGTTCAGAATGTCCATCACCATAAATTTCAGCAGTATCTATAGTTGTTATTCCCGCTTCATAAGCAGCGCGAATGGTTTTAATTGAATCTGCATCTTCTATTCCCACCCACATTCTTTTCCCTGCTTGCCAAGTTCCCATTAAAATGGGTGTGATTTTAACGGTGGATGTACCCAGTGTGCGTTTTTCCATAGTTTTGCTGTAATTTTGCTGTAATTTTGCTGTAATTTTGCTCTAATTTCTGACAAAAGGTGATATTGATGAGGAAACCATTAAACTTTTAACCTATTACCTGTAACCTGTCACCTATCACCTATCACCTATCACCTATCACCTATCACCTAATAAAAGACGCTCATGGAACTGACTACCACTTTTCACGCTCTCAAAGAATGGTCCGTAGCTGTAAATGCTTTAGAAAGTGGACAAACAATTATGTTACTACGTAAAGGTGGTATTCATGAACGGGGAGGACGCTTTACTGTTGCATATCCACAGGTTTTACTGCATCCTACTTACGAGCATCAACAATCTTTTATGCTCAAAGCTGAATATGCTGATTTGGTTTATCCCGTTACATCAGGATGGCATCCAGAAACAACTCGCATTGGTAGTTGGGCGGAAATTACGGATATTTTACCTGTAGCGGATGAGTCTATTGTGAGTAAATTATTGCCTTTTCATATTTGGAACGAGTATTTTATTAGCGATCGCCTGAAATGGAAAGCACGTCAACCTTTATATATTCTGTTATTACGAACTTATAAACTACCCCAAGTGCAGTATATTCCTTATTTGCCTGAATATGGTGGTTGTAAATCTTGGATTGATTTAAATCAACAAGTGCGGTTAGAAGGTTCAAAAGCGGTTTTATCAGATGATGTTTATGGTAAGTTAGTTAAGACTATTCGTGGGATTATTGGCGATCATTTGTATGCTACATCTTTATAGGTAGGAGTTAATGATTTACAGGATGTGGTGATTTTGTCTGAATCAGGATTTTCAGGATTTAAGGATTTACAGGATGTGGGAATTTTGAGGATTTTGGATTTTGTCTGAATCAGGATATCCAGGATTAGAGGATTTTTAGGATGTGGGTTTTTAGTGAGAGTTTTGATTTTTAGGATGTGGTGATTTTGAGGATTTTGGATTTTGTCTGAATCAGGATATCCAGGATTAGAGGATTTTTAGGATGTGGGTTTTTAGTGAGAGTTTTGATTTTTGGGATGTGGTGATTTTCAGGATGTGGGTTTTTGTCTGAATCAGGATATCCAGGATTAGAGGATTTACAGGATGTGGGTTTTTTGGTGGGAGTTTTGATTTTTGGGATGTGGTGATTTTGAGGATTTTGGATTTTGTCTGAATCAGGATATCCAGGATTAGAGGATTTACAGGATGTGGTTTTTTAGTGAGAGTTTTGATTTTTATGATGTGGTGATTTTGAGGATTTTGAATTTTGTCTGAATCAGGATATCCAGGATTTTAGGATTTACAGGATGTGGGTTTTTTGGTGGGAGTTTTGATTTTTGGGATGTGGTGATTTTGAGGATTTTGGATTTTGTCTGAATCAGGATATCCAGGATTTTAGGATTTACAGGATGTGGTTTTTTAGTGAGAGTTTTGATTTTTATGATGTGGTGATTTTGAGGATTTTGAATTTTGTCTGAATCAGGATATCCAGGATTTTAGGATTTACAGGATGTGGTTTTTTAGTGAGAGTTTTGATTTTTATGATGTGGTGATTTTGAGGATTTTGAATTTTGTCTGAATCAGGATATCCAGGATTTTAGGATTTACAGGATGTGGTTTTTTAGTGAGAGTTTTGATTTTTATGATGTGGTGATTTCAGGATTTACAGGTTATTTGATTTTGTTAATTTTGTTAATTTTGTTAATTAATTAATATTTAATTTGACCAATTACTAAATTTTGGTATTATAAAAAATATAAATAATTGAGCAGACAAATAAAAACATTAAACACCAACAAACAACTAATAAATCACATCCTGTGCATCCTCAAATCCTGGACATCCTGATTCAGAAAAAATCAAATCTCAACCACCAACAAACAACTAATAAACTAGATCCTGTACATCCTAAAATCCTGAAAATCCTGATTCAGACAAATAAAAATATTAAACAATCAAAAATCATCAATCCAAATTCTGGACATCCTGACTCCTAGTATACAATGAAAATAAATCAACCAGAGGTAATCTAAATGGCAACCCAACTTAGTGAACCAACAACTGCACCGAAAACAGTCCAACAACTGGTAATCACTTGGGAAGCTTTACCCGATGATTTTCAGTTAGAGGATGAACCGGTGGAAAATACAGGACAACCGCTTTTAGCAGGTGCATTACGGGAAAGTTTAGAAATAGCAGGTTTTATCAAACCAGAAATGCTAATAGTTTCTAATTTTGGACTTTGTGCGACAGTTAATGGTGAAATTGTTGTGAAAGCACCAGATTGGTTATATATACCATCCGTGAAAGAAGTTTTACCAGAACGTAGAAGTTATACATCATATTTAGAAGGTGAATTTCCCTTAATAGTCATGGAATTTTTATCTCATAATGATGGTGGAGAATATTCTGTTAAACGGAGTTATCCGCCAGGAAAATGGTTTTTTTATGAACAGGTTTTACAAGTTCCTATATACGTGATTTTTGAACCTGATGCTGGTTTATTAGAATTTTATGAATTAAAAAACGACCGATATCAATTGACATTACCAGATGAAAATGGTCGTCATTGGATTGAAAACATGGGGTTATTTTTAGGAATTTGGCAAGGTGAAAAAGAAGGTAGAAACGGTTATTGGTTAAGGTGGTGGGACAAAAATGGTAATTTGTTACCTTGGGGTTTAGAACAAATTGCTAAAGAAAAAGAAGTTGCAGAACAAGAAAGACAACGTGCGGAACGAGAACGGGAACGTGCAGAACAAGAAAGACAACGTGCAGAACAAGAAAGAGAAGAAAAGGAGAGATTAATAGCTTTTTTAGTTTCCCAAGGTATTGATCCGAATAATTTACCTACTTAAAGATAAAGTAAACATTTGATAGATCCCGGACTTCTTTAAGAAGTCCGGGATCTGAATCTTATACATGAAATGTCATATTTTTTATCAAAGTTGCAATTTTACTAGCAATTCAATATAAAATCTAAGATTCAAAATCTAACTATCGCACCATGACAAATCTCACTCCTAATTCTAGTTTCAGTGTGACACTACGCTTACAAATTCCCAACCGGGTGGGGATGTTAGCATCTGTAACACAGGCGATCGCTTCTAGTGGTGGTAATCTCGGACAAATAGATTTAATTGAACAAAACCGCCAAGAGTCTATCCGTGATATTACTGTAGATGCAGCAAGTACAGAACAAGCGGAAACTATTGTTCAAGCGGTAAAAGAGCTAATTGATATTAAAGTCATAGATGTTTATGACCGGACTTTTAATTTACATCGGGGCGGGAAAATCAGTATTGCTAGTAGAATTCCTTTAAAAAGTGTTTCTGATTTAGCTATGGCCTACACACCAGGAGTAGGAAGAATTTGTAAAGCGATCGCCGAAAACCCAGAGGAAGTTTACCACCTCACCATTAAACAAAACACCGTCGCCATTGTCACCGATGGTAGCGCAGTATTAGGTTTAGGTAATCTTGGTCCTGGTGCTGCTTTACCCGTAATGGAAGGTAAAGCCATGTTATTTAAAGAATTTGCAGGTATAGATGCTTTCCCCATCTGCTTAGATACCCAAGATACAGAAGAAATCATCAAAGCAGTCAAAAATATCGCCCCTGTATTTGGTGGTGTAAATCTTGAAGATATTGCTGCACCCCGTTGTTTTGAAATCGAAAAAAGACTACAAGCAGAATTAGATATACCAATTTTTCATGATGATCAAAATGGTACTGCAATTGTTACCTTAGCTGCTTTACTGAATGCTTTGAAATTAGTACATAAATCAATTGCAAATATCCGCATTGTCATTAATGGTGCTGGTGCAGCGGGGATCGCAGTTGCTCGTTTACTCAGAAAAGCCGGCGCAGAACAAATTTGGATGTGTGATTCTAAAGGCATTATCTCTATTAATCGCACAGATTTGAACGACGAAAAAAGGGAATTTGCAGTTAAAGCACAAGGAACTTTAGCAGGTGCTACCCAAGGTGCAGATGTGTTTATTGGGTTGAGTGGACCTGGAGTTTTAACACCAGAAATGGTACAAGCAATGACAAAGGATGCTATTGTGTTTGCAATGGCCAATCCCATCCCCGAAATTCAACCAGAATTAGTACCTAAAAATGTCGCAGTCATGGCTACTGGCCGTAGTGACTACCCCAATCAAATTAATAACGTTCTGGCTTTTCCTGGTGTATTTCGTGGAGCGTTAGATTGTCGAGCGAAAACAATTACAACTAATATGTGTTTAGAAGCTGCAAATGCGATCGCTTCTTTAGTCAAACCTTCTGATTTAAATCGAGAACATATTATACCTTCCGTGTTTGATGAGCGTGTTTCTACAGCAGTTGCTGCTGCTGTTAAACAAGCTGCACGGGAAGAAGGTATAGCTCAAAGTTAATAAAATGACAAACCCACTTATGTGGGTTTACAATTCTCATATATGTTCACGACAAAACAGCCATGAAATACTCAATTATTACAGGTTTATTAGCTGGAACTTTAACTTTATTTAGTACCATAGCTACAGCCCAATAAACACCATTATGATGTTCTGCAAATGCCCAACAATCCAGCATTAATAAAACATTAAAAGCTGAAAAAGCTCCACCGATCAAAATTTTTATGTGTTTATGTTGGATGAGTATCTTGCTCGTCCCTGGGTAAATTTGCTGACTAAACATCTATAGTTTTATCTGAATCGCTTTTAGAATAATTAATATTTCCATTTAAGTCAGCTTCTCCAAGATGATTTTTACCTGTTTTATCAAAAACCTCTAAATGAGCAGCTTTACCATTATGCAAATTATCTACATACCAATAACGTCCTGTAGTCAATTCACAGTAAATAAATCTTTCTTGACACCTACTCGATGTTTTTCTAAATCTTATGCTATCTCGTAAAATTGTCTGCTCATCCCTTGGAGGTTTTTCGCTATCTGAAGAATATTCTAATTGACTTAAATTTAGCTTATGTTCTAACCAAAATTCCAGTGCTACTTTACTATCTATACCATCTAAACATATCAAATTGATTTCATCATTATTTTTAATAATCGTAATTAAACAAGTATTTTTGATATCAGGATGCGCCATTCTAAAACTAGAATTTGGAAAATTGATTATTAAATATTCACTGTCAGGATTTTGTAATTTTCTTTCTGTAACTTCAGCTAATGAAGTATCACTAACATCTTTATAATTATCATCACTAATTAAACAATCAAATAAATCTTCTGAAAAATGTACTTTTTCTGTACGCCATTCTTGGGGATTTAATTTATTAAAAACTATGTTTTGAAAAGCTACTTTTAAAGATTTATCTTTAAGTAAATTAAGACTCGTAGAAAATGTAGAATCTCTAATTGCCTCATAGATTTTAATTCTATCAATTTCTTCTTTGTAAAGCTTTTTTTCTTGAACTTTTTCATTAATTAACACAAAAATAGCAGTGAACGTTTTCACTGCATCTCGAAATTCTGCTTCGTTAAGATACTGACCCTCTAGAGACACCTCATTAATAAATATTTCCATTTTTCACATCCCGAAAAGTCTTGCAAAATCTTTATCCATTTGGTCAAAAAATCCTTCTGGCCATTCTTCAATTCCCCCATTAGGTTGTACAGGAATTTGTACAACTGGCTGTTCTGGATTTTGTTGAAAATATAATATACTTAATTCTTCATGAGTAATAATATCATCAAGAATAGCAATTCGCAAGGCATTTAAAATATGATCACTATGGGACTCAATAAAAACTTGTACACCACAACTACTAACTTTAGCCAAAAATTTAGCTAGTCGTGATTGTGCTTTTGGGTGTAAATGTGCTTCAGGATTTTCTACTATTAATATTTCTCCTTCCTTAGCAATCAAACCTGAAACAACAATTGGTAAAATATAACTATATCCAAATCCCACATTAGCTGGTCTAAAACGGTCTTTTGATGTGCTAGTATTAAATAAAAGTTCGAGTATATTACTTTGAGAACTGGGAACTTCAACTTTTGCACCATTAAATATTTCGTTAAGCCATTCTTCGGTTTGGGTAGCTAGTGTTTTTGCATCTTCACCTAAACATAGTTTTTCATTAACTAAATCATCTCTTTTTTTATAGAGTAAGTTAACTGTAAATTCACCTTTTGCACCAACGTTAGGAAATTTGTTAATAGTAGATTTTAAATAATATTCTTGAGGTCCTAAACGGTCTGCTGAGATATAATGAATGTGACTAAAGTTTAAAGATTTATGTAACCACTCTAATGCAAGTTTCTGATATATATTACTAATACAATCAGCCATAAGATAATGTTCTTCAGGTATTAAATTATTTATGAGAGTACCTCCGTTATATGAATTTATATTATTATTGTTATCTAAAACGTTAACATCATAATTTAATATAATTTTATTCAAATAACTACTTAAATAAGGTTCATAAACAGAATTTATTTTATATAAATCAATTTTATTAAGATGCTCATCTTGGAAAAAACTTAGTTCCAATTCATCATTGAATTGAATTTTATGAATTTTCCCTACCATATCATCTTCTGAATTTTCATTCAAAAAGTATTTAGCATATCCATTTATTTTAAATTTAGTGTGTTTATTACGATTAACACGATTAACATAAAGAAAAACTAATTTATTGTAACAATATTGAAAAATCATTTTTTCATTTCTTGAATTATTTATATTTCTAATATCATTAAAACTATTTAAATTTACACAGCTACCATTCAACAAAATTTGACCCGTGTTTTCATTATAATCAATAGATTGTCTCATTAACAGCAAAGACTGAAGCAAAGTTGATTTACCACAACCATTAATTCCTGTAAGCAGTGTTAATTGTCCTAATGGAAAAGAAGTTCTTTCTTTAAAGCATTTAAAATTTTCTAATTCAATTTGAGTTAGCATACCTATACATTCCCTAAAATTTCTTGTGCTAGTTTAAATCTAGTAATAACTTTATTTTTACTACTTGTAGCATATCTAACAGCATCAAGATATTCTTGATTTTCTAGCAATTTATCAAAATTATCTTGAATATTTTTTTTATTATCTGCTAGAAATTTATCGTTGTTGATAGAAAAGAAATAAGACACAGATTCAAAAATAGCAATATTTATTCTTCCTCTCCTTTGTGCTGCGGGTAGTCGAAAATTTCTCTTACCAAAAAACTCGAAAGTCAAATTCATAACTCTTTTAAAATCATTTTTTAATAAATCTATCTTTTCATCTGACATCAAATTAAGTTTTTTCATAGCATTTTCTACAAAATCACTTAAATCTCCTTGATATTCTGTTTCATAATCAAAAATTTTAAATGCTAGATAGCGCAAAATAACCTCTCTATCTTTCATTCTTCTGGGAGATACTCCATTATCAATAGCTCGTCTAAAATAGTCGGTTTCTGATAATTCTTTGATTAGTTTAGTAGATTTTCCTGAGAATATACAATTTCTGACTTCTTGACGCTCAAGATTTGTCCCACCTGTATTAATTCTATTAAAGATATCATAAACAACTTTAGCTTGGACAGAAGGTTTAATAAGATATATATTAAGTTTTTTATCTTCTATTCTGGTTTGATAATCACCGGGTAACTCTTTAAGTGCAGAAAAAATATATCCATTCAAATTAGTTAAAGCTTCTAAACCTATTAATTTAAATTCATCATTAATAAATTGATGTAAGGTAGATGTTCTTTGTAACCCATCTACTATAATATATTTACCTTCTACTGTTTGATTAACATACCAAGGAGGTATGGGAAAATTAAGGATAATTGATTCAATAAATTTACTTCTTTTTTCTGGTGTCCAAACTAGATTACGTTGAAATTCAGGATCAACTATCAGTTTTCCATTATCATATTTTCTCATTAACTCGAAAACTGTTTGCGGTTCTTCTCTAATATCAATATCTGCTTTAGTCGGATCATAAGGATATAAACCTCCACTATCACCTCTATCCTCTTCAGCAGTATCTTCATCTTTTTCAATTACATCGCTATCTTCTAATTGAGCATACATACTTTTATACTCCTTGTTATTATCTAAAGTTATTAACAATTTAATTATGACATATTCAAAAAAATTAGTTATTGCTTGCTACTTCTGATAAATTTATGATACAGCAACTTTGATTTATTTTAATATAGAAATGATCCACGAATCATCTCTACAGGATTCATTCCTGATTCAAAAATTCCAAATATCCCTTACTCAACTCCTCAACAGCTACATCATAAAATTGTTTACCATGTTCAGGACTTGCTAAATCAGGATTTGAACCCATACGGCCATCAGGATAACGTAACCGGAAATCAACTGCACCATAAATTTTATGACCACCTGCAACCTCTGGAGATAAAGGAGCTTTTTTAATAGCTTCTGGATAGACATATTGAGTTACAGCAACTTCACTAGGGGTAGCATGAGAACCTTCTTGATCCCCATACAATTCTTTCGCTAGTTTATATACAGAACCACACATAAACCAATTAGCAATTTGACATTGTACTTTTTGGTAGTTTTGAATTTGTAAATCTTCTAAATGTGCGTAGGTTTCAGAAAAAGCAGCTTTTAAAGTAGCAATATTTCCACCATGTCCATTAATAAAATAAAACTTTGTAAAACCAGCTTTTGCTAAACAGGTAATGTAATCTTTGATTACTAAAATTAAAGTGCTAGGACGTAAACTAATCGTACCGGAAAAAGCAGTGTGATGTAATGCCATACCCACATTAATTGTTGGTGCAACCATAGCTTGTGTTGTTTCCCCCACACCACGAGATATAGCTTCTGCACAAATCGCATCAGTTCCAATTAAACCAGTAGGTCCATGTTGTTCAGTTGAACCAATGGGAATAATAATTCCCTGAGATTGTTGTAAATAAGTTTCAACTTCTGTCCAGGTGCTGAGATGTAATAACATTTTGTGTAAATCTTATGTAAATAGGAAAATATAATTATATATCAGTTATTCCTGATTGATGAATATTTTTACAAATGATTTTTAAGCTTTAACTTTTAACTGGTAATTGTAATTGTAATTATTTGGGTAATTATTTGGGAGTCGCAACAAGTGATGAAAATATTGAACAATTGACAACTTGAATTTACAATTTGCAAATTATTGCAACTGGAGTTAATCAAACTCGTTGCGAATCTCCAGACAAGACTTACTCCAAGTAAATGATGAAATGTTTGTTTTGTAAATCGTCAACTATACCAGGAGACAAAGATCATAAATCTTAACTCTTGGTGCAGAAGTGCCGAATTAATTAAAGGAATAATGTTTTTTTACGTCTTTGATAATTTCCCATGTACAAGACATCCCAGCAGTAAATGTTACTAAATCTCCTTTACCCATTTGCACTGGTTGTCCGCCATCAGGGGTAACAACTACATCGCCTTCTAAAAAGTAACAAGTTTCTTCAGAATCATAAGTCCAAGGGAATTTGGAAACTTCTTTTTGCCAAATTGCCCATTTGTATACACCTAACTGATTGAGGCTCTCTTGACTCGGTTGATGCTCGATCTTAATTTCCATTTGTTGTTGTATCTAGGGTGATTTAGCAGTAGGATTGAATATCTTCGCCACATTCATCTACTAAATAACACAATGCGCGAAAACGCAAGCCTACAAATTGTTCGTATAGGGGATTGAGTTTGCACATAGGGGGAATGTGGGCAATTTTGCGACCGAAAAATACAATATCACGTTCAAAGGGACATTGAGCAGGAATCAGTTTAGCGATCAATTTCGCTAGTTGACGATTGTGAAATTCGATTTCATCTAACCATTGACGTATTGGTTGTAGTAAATCAGATTTATGACTTGTTTGTTGGGTTGCTTCGATCTGGCTAATCAAGTTAGGGAAAATGATAGATTGAGAATTTGTGGTGATCATAGTTCTACATCCTGTTGTCTTTAAATTGATAAACTTGATAAACTTCTGCCATTTTGGCTGATGACCATGCAAAATCTTACAGAAATCTGCGTTGCCTTAGTAATTCTAGATCAAAAAATTGCAATTGGAATATCTTACAAGTAATAGGCAGATAAATTCCTTAATTAATTGCTATTTAAACTCACGGTGTGTTGAATAACTGTCCCGTTAAATACAAAATAGCAAAGAAATAATAAAAATGGTATTACCTTAACTTATTAATTACTGATATCGAATATTGTGATCCCATATATCAATCCCAAAAGCTTGGTGGGAAAACTATACAGTGTTGCAAATTGTCACTGTTCTCATCAAAATATAGGTTGAGTGTTGCTATAACGAGCGTCTATCAATATTCAGCAATGACTTTCACTGATTTTAAATCAAATTCTAGCCTAAAAATGTTATATATGTTACATGAGTTAACCTAGATATTATCTAACTAGTAGCAAGAAATTCTTTGATAAGAACAAACTAACAGACTGGTAAAATTAGTTTATAAAACACAAAATATGTTATAATAGGTGTAAAAATTTAGCTATCAGTAATCTGTAAATGGCGTAGCAATTTACTGATTGCTGAATTATTACTATGAATCATCTAACTTTTTGACGTTGACAAGCTTTGCAAAATATAACTAGATAACTCAAAAAATCCTGCTCCTTCAGCCGCATTAGTTACATAAGTAGGTTGATACTGTAACTGATTGGCATATTTCATCACATTTGCCACACCTACAGAAATAGGAAAATAACGACTATCAAATAAACTTTCATCATTGGGACTATCACCTACAGTAACAACTTGTTCTAGTGAATATTCTGGGAAGTATTCGCGTAGCACTTGTAACAGTCCCGCAGATTTATTTTGTGCTTGTGGTTTAATGTGACATTGGACGTTACTATAAGTAAATCCCCAACCCTCAAGTTGACAAAGGTTACTGAGATATTGCAATTCATTTAATGTCAAATCAGCAACATCAAATGTCCAATCAGTGACACGAAACCGATTGTCAGCAGATTCCTGAATTTGCGGAAATTGACTTTGTAATTTGGTAAAAGTTGTAGCTAAGTCCTGACGATGTTGAGCTAAATCAGGAATAGGTGTTAAAGTTAGTGGTTCTAATTTAAGAGATGAATAGAACAAACCCCCATTTTCTGCTAAAGCACCCGCAACTGGCATCAAACTACTGAGTCCACTGACCCAACCAGCTGAACGACCGGTGACAATCAATACCTTAACTCCTGTAGCTGCTAAATTCTCTAAAGCTTGCAACAGTGAGGAGGTGAATTTTCCCTCTTGAGTCAAAGTTCCATCCATATCTGTGGCTACGAGACGTATATTCTTCCACTCATGAGAATTGCTAATGTGTCTGTACATAGAAAAATGACAATCAAGGAATTATGATGTAAAAAAAGATTGATAATACAGTAAAGTGATACCAAATATTTGGGCATCCTAAACATTATCAGTAAAATATTTTAATTTGCTAACCATGCTCAGTACCATCTTTCTAGCCCAGTCTTCAAAAGCTAAAACTATAAAGGCAATTCAATAAGTACCAGCCAATGAGTCTCCAACATCATCCTTATTCATGTATGCCAGTAGAGGACTGCTGTTAGGACTAATCAGTGTAATTATTTATGGACAAGTTTTAATCCATAAATATGAAAAAAGCATCAAATTTGAAAAATTTCGCACGCGAGAACTAGAAAAAAAATTAAAATTGGCTCTGGAAACCATTCGCAACATGGAAACCAACCCGGATTTAGTCCACTCGCGGGACTTTAACCTTGATTATCTGCGAATGCGGATGTCAGAGGAAGTATTTTATTTTGCGATTGTTAATCAAATTAAAATCAAAATCAAAGATAAAATTTCTTTAGCACTGCGCCTAGACCAGTCTCAACAGGGACAAGTAGGAGTTGCCAGCAGCACTGGTAGACAGGTAGACCAGCTTTTTGATGTTGAGTATGAAACTGGTGTACCACCTAATATTG
The DNA here is from genome assembly GCF_014696235.1 of Sphaerospermopsis sp. FACHB-1194. Taxonomy (NCBI): domain Bacteria; kingdom Bacillati; phylum Cyanobacteriota; class Cyanophyceae; order Nostocales; family Aphanizomenonaceae; genus Sphaerospermopsis; species Sphaerospermopsis sp. FACHB-1194. The sequence goes on from NZ_JACJPU010000016.1 coordinate 63,405, forward strand.
TCAAGCGAGTATTGTTTAGGATTCAAATTCGGTTAATGAAGTTACCAACACAGGCAACTTCTACGACTATTAGCCAAATTATGGACTGTATAGAAACTTATCTGAGTCCTAGAGATGATGACGACTCATGACAGCCAACGATTCAGGGTAGGATTGTCTATATGCACTGGGATCAAAAGGCTAAACCCACACCCCTGCTGGTTTTGGAACAATCCAATGAAGGGGTAAATGTTACTTTCCGTACTACTCGCCAACCAAATGTTGCTGCACCTTCAGAGGGTCCAACAGGAAAGCCAACTGTTCCTCCACCACCAAAAAAAACAACTGGAAAAGCTAAGGCTTGACTCAGTAAACAGTTTAGTTAGTGAGACTCTGAAACTTGCGGACCTACCTTGTGGCTGATAGGTATATTTTGAGCATCACGAGTTAACAGACCATCTTCCATTTCCACGATACGATCAGCTATATCTAGGATGCGGTTATCATGGGTAACTAATAAAATTGCCGTTCCTTGTTCTTTTGCTAGACGCTGCATGATTTCTACCACATCACGTCCTGATTGTTTATCTAATGCTGCCGTTGGTTCATCTGCTAAAACTAATGGAGGTTGATTGACTAAGGCGCGGGCGATCGCTATCCTTTGTTTTTGCCCACCAGATAAATTGTCTGGGTAGTAGTTCATCCTTTCAGCTAACCCCACTGCCCCCAACATAGCTTCTGATTTTTTAATAGCTTGGAATTGAGAAATACCCTCGTTTAATTCCACTGCCATTTGCACATTTTGTCTAGCAGTTAAAAAACCGAGTAAATTGTGAGCTTGGAAAATATAACCTATATTACGCCGACTCTGTACCAATTGACTTTGACTAGAGCCAAATAGTTCCTTACCTAAAAATTTCAGGCTTCCTTCTTGTACAGACCGCAACCCACCAATTAAGCTTAGTAATGTGGTTTTACCTGAACCTGATGGACCAGTCATAATGACAATTTCTCCCGGATATATTTCTAGGTTAATATCAAATAAAATTTGTTTTCTCAGCGCCCCTCGACCATAATAATGGTTGATATTTTTAATGGCAATTACTGGTTCTGAAGTGTTCATCATAGGTGATTGGTAATTGGTGATTGGTGATGCAATGAAAGGATTTTGGATGAAAGGATTTTGGATTGTTTTTGTCATCTCCAATCTAAAATCTAAAATCTAAAATCTAAAATCTAAAATTCTCCTCTCCTGCCTTCCACTTTAGAAAATATCAGCAGGATCAGCGGAGCGTAATTTTCTCATGGCTATTACACCAGAAATAAAACACATTAAAATAGTTAATATTAGTACCATAATAGCCCGATAATAACTCATAAAAACTGGTAAAAGTGTGGCATCTCTAGCAACTCGGTAAAGAAATAAAGCACAAGCAAATCCAGGAATGTATCCTAAAACTGCTAACATAAAAGCTTCTTGCAGAATGACTGTTAATAAATAATTTTGTGTATAACCTATGGCTTTGAGAGTAGCATATTCAGATAAATGATCTGTTACTTCTGTATACAAAATCTGATAAACAATTACAGTTCCCACAATAAAACCCATAATTGTCCCTAAAGTGAAAATAAAACCAATAGCGGTACTCGTTGCCCAATAGTTTCTTTCAAAATCAATAAATTCTTCTTTGGTGAAAACATTCACATCTGTAGGTAAATAAGTCCGCAAATATGCAGCCACTTGGTTGACATCTGAACCAGGTTTTAATCTAATTAACCCGATATCAATTAATCCTCTTTGGCGATTATTAAATATTCGCAAAAAGTTAACATCACTGGTAATTAAATTGCCATCTGCGCCAAAGGATGCTCCTAAAGTAAATAATCCTGCTACTTTAATTCGTCGTCTTCTCACTTCTGCTGTGACATTTTTTCCCTGTTCAAAATCACTAGCAATTGATCCATATTCTACCCTAGAAGAACGGTCAAATAATACCACATCTGGCATTTTCAATTTATTGATATTTTCTTCTACTCCGGGCAAATCAAAAACATTAAATTCTGGGTTGAAGGCAAAAGTTAGGATACTACGAGGGCGACCAGTAATAGGATTTTTCCAAGTGGTATAGTCTAAATAGATCGGATGCACTGATTCCACTGCTGGCACATCTAAAGCTTTATATAATCGCCTTTGGGAAAAAGGTTTCATTGCTAATACAGCATTAGATTGATTGTTAATTACAACAATGTCACCCTTTAAACTGCTGTGCATTCTGACGTTACTGTAATATAGTGCATCCCGAAAACCTAGCTGCATAAACATCAAGATATCAGCAAAGGCAATACCTGATAAAGCCACAGCTAGGCGAGTTTTTTCTCTTGTCAGTTGTAGCCAAGATAGAGGTATTTTTTGAGTCATTTAATTTTGGATTGGAGATGTTGGATTTGGGATTAATTAAATGAATCAATTCCAGGTATTATGGGAATATCCCAAATGTGGAAGTTGATTTTTATCTAATAACAGAAAATTATTCCATGCTGAATTTGGCTGAATTTGATTGAACCGCAAAGACGAGCCAGTGCGTTGGGCGGCTCTGCCGACTTGTAGCAACTGGCGTGCAAAGGACACAAAGGTAAGAGAGTTTTAGAGAGTTTTTGGTGTGGCTGTGTTGATTTTTTCTTTTATGGGGATGCTCCCAGTTTTATTACCATCAAGTTAATTTCAAATTACCTGGTTTTGGTGATGTCATCTGTGTTAATTTCCACAATCACTTTAGCGTTAGTTAAACCAGAAACTTGTTGACTATCTGCGGGAGAAAGAGAAATTTTGACTTCTACGACTCTGGCATCAATATCTGCCGCTGGATCTGTATTCAGTACATCTTTTTTACCGATTTTTCGGCCAATTTCTGTGATATTGCCTTTGATTTGCCCGCTAAATGCGCCGTTATCACTGGTGATAGTCGCACTTTGACCAACACGAACTTTACCAATACTATCTTCGGGAATTTCAGCAATGACAAACATTTGATCCGTTTGTCCAATTTCCGCAATGCCATTTGTACTCATGACTTCCCCGGATTTGGTGTGAACTTTTAAAATTTCTCCAGGGGTTGGGGCTTTGACATAACTTAGTTGCAGTTCTGCTTGGGCTTTTCTGACAAAGGCGATCGCATTACTAATTTGAGCTTGTGCCATTTGTACATCAGTAGGACGCACATCTAATAACCTGCTTAATCTCGCTCTTTCCTCGTCAATTTGCCTTTGTAATGTGGACACAGTTTTGTCGCGGGTGGCCGTAGCCTCGATCAGTTGCTGCTGTAAAGTAGCGATAGTTTGGATTTGAGTAGCTCTAGCTTCAGCAATTTGTTGTTGTAGTGTTCCTAGTGCTTGTCTCAAACTAGCTTGAGTTTCCCGCAGTTGCTGAGTAGCGGTGACAGCACTCAAACGTCTTCTATCCCTTTCTTGCTGGGAAATAGCCCCCTGTTGATATAAAAACTCATAGCGTCCGGCATCAACTTGAGCATTGCGCTGTTCAGCTTGTACCCGGTTAATTGTGGCTCTTAAACTATCTCTTTGTCCACTGAGTTCGGCTTCTAGACGTTTAATTGTGGCAGTTTGGGCGATTTTTTCCCCACTTAATTCGGCTGCGATGCGGGCAATAGTCGCTTGTTGGGCTTGTTTTTCTCCTTCTAGCTGTGCTTGTAAACGAGAAATGACCGCTGTTTGAGCTTGAATATCTCTTGGTGAAGCAGCTTTTACTTGGGCTAAATTAGCACGAGATTCTTGTAGTCTGGCTTTTGCTTCTTCGACTGCGGCCATATTGGTGTCGCGGCTGTCTAAAATGGCAATAACTTGACCTTGCTGTACTTTTTGTCCTTCTTTTACCAATAGTTGTTGTACTCGTGAACCTGCTGATAGTCCTGAGTTGGGAGCAGCTATTTTAATTACTTCTCCTCGCGGTTCTAATCTGCCCACAGCACTAATACTACTGGGAGTAGGAGCTATGGATACGGAGGAAGTTAGTTTTTTTAATTGTTCAATTCTGGCTGTACCTAGAACACCAGCGGCGATCGCTACTGGTAAGGCTATAGCAACTTTCAACCAAACTTGAGATTTTTCTAGTGCCGATTCTGTTAACTTTGGCTTTTCAGTCACCCTTGACATGATATGTTGCCCTTTTATCTAATTTGTGATTTGTGAAAGTAAAAAAGCAAATTAGCCTCAGTTGATTTGGTAAAATATAAGTTGTGATTGCACAAAAAATTACAGGAATTCGCACTGTTTAATTCACCACATTCAGCACCCAGATAAGCAAATATTAAGCAAATATTTTTTATTGCTGATGATTTATCCCAGCAATATGGAATAAATGCGCTAATCATAATCACGCAAAAATAAATTAAGAATTGATATTAGAAGTCAGGGATCTGGGTATGAAGAAGTGTTACATACCCCTATATCAAATAGAAAATTCCTAATATCAATGTTTTCTTAACTGAATTGTTAACAACTGAATTGTTAACCTGTGAACCAATTTATTTGTTTACATCTAACAAAACAACAAATATTTTTGGTAATTTCCTGATAATATATGATGCGCTACTTTTATTTCTACCGATTTTAAACTCCCATTTAACTCTAGTTAAATAAATTCTACATTTATTAGTGATGAAAAAACGTAACGAAGCTTACAGATAGGGAGTCTTAAAAATTTTTCAATTACAGCTATTTTCAGGTAAATAAACCACATTTTGATTTAGGTTTCGCGTGAACAATGTAGGGGCGTTCGCGAAGCGTGCTGGAAGCATCAGCATTCGGACAATTAATTATCGGTTTTTATCTAAGACTATCATCCGAATGCTTCGCCCTTACTGTGGTCTAAAGACATGAAAACTGCTGTAAGCATTCATCTGTCAGCAGTCAATGATCCGCAAGAACCTGAAAACAATCAATCATAGTCTGTAAATTGCTCTGATTAACACTGGTGTAATTTAACAAAACTCTGTATCCTTGTTATACTGTTTCTTGATGAGTCTGCGCTAAATTCTCTAACATCTTTCTTTGTGTTCTTTGCGTTCTTTGCGGTTCAATCATATCAAGCGAGGGGTAATTTTCTATTGTTTAGATAAAAATAAACTTAAAATAAACTGACACATTTGGGATGCTCCCTGCTCTTACTGCTATTCGATGATAACTAATAACTGATTACTGATTACTGATTACTGATAGCTGATTACTGACTTATTGTGGTAAATCAAATAATACCGTAGTCATGTAATTTTCTGCCCAATCTTCACCAAAAGCTTTTTCTAGAACTCGTCGGGTTTTATCATTTTGTTGTTGTTTTGTACAATAATTATGTTGTCCGGCAATAATTACAGGTACTTTTTCTGCTGCTACGGGAATAGATGCGATCGCTTGACTACAATGAATATCTAAAAAGTCTTTTACTCTTCCCAAAAATAAGCTTTCTTCTTCTAAAGAACTGGGACGAATAAACAAACAAAAGTCAGAAAAGATATTTCCCCAATCTGGTAAATCACGGGATTGGGAAAAGTTAATAGTTGTTAACTGGCTGAGTTGGGAATTATAACCTTCTGGTAAAATCCGTTCTAAGTTGACAGGAGAAAGGTCAGCGATCGCAGCACTAATTTGACCTCTACCTCCAACTAAATCACAACCAAACATAGGTATATCATATTCTGGACGGGGAAACATCACACAATGCAAAATATCTAACATATTTCCCACTCTTGCTAGTTCCAAGTGCATTTTACGAAAGTGGGTACTTTGATAACAACGATTTTCTATAATTAGTTTTTCCCCTTCTAGTCTACCTTCTACATATCCTAATTCCGCAGGTAAATGATAGGGTGATAAGTCTAGGTATTTATGCCAAGCTGCTTCAATTGTATCAGCTAGTTTACAAATCAAGGGATGTTGTTGTTCACGTAGGGATGGGGTAGAAATGGAAGACATATTTTTTATGTAAACGATGTAATTTATAATTTAGTTTACTATTAGTGAGTACATTGTATTGTACTATTGTATTAAGAATTATAAAAATATAATCAATTACACTATATATAACATTTTGCTGATTTTAATTAACGTTTATTTTCGGGAGGATATTATGCAAGAATCTGTAGTTTATCAAAAAATTGTTAGAGAAGGTTTAGAACAGGGAAGACGCTCGGAAGTGAAGTTAATTATGCGTCAGCTTCAGCGTCATTTAGGAAAAATAGGTACAGAAATTCAAAATCAAATTGCAGATTTATCTTTTACACAGTTAGAAGATTTGGGGGAAGCTTTATTAGATTTTAAAACTGAAGGTGATTTAAGTAATTGGTTAAGTGAAAATTGTGATTAAGGTAAGGAGTCAGGAGTCAGGAGTCAGAATGTTTGATAAATCTCTGGATTTTGGAAGGTAAAGGAATGAGGTAAATTAGGAATAATCATTACTCAACTATTGCCAAAAATCTGTAACTTCATAACCTAATTCTGCTAACATTTGCCGCAGTAATGGTAAACTCAAACCAATTACATTACTATGACAACCTTCGATTTTTTCCACAAATAAACTACCAAAACCTTCTAAAGCAAAAGCACCGGCACATTTAAGGGGTTCACCTGTTTGAACATAAGCTGCAATGGCGCGATCGCTCATTTTTCCAAAATAAACCCTAGTAATTTGACATTTAACAACAGTGCGATTTTGGGTATTATCAATTAAAACATGACCAGTATACAAATCACCAAAATTACCCTGCATTAAATTCCAACGAGCGATCGCCACTTCTGCATTTTCTGGTTTACCATAAATCTGTCCATCAATGGCTAAAACCGAATCACAACCCATCACTAACCCAGAGGGAAACTCAGGTGCAATAGTTTCAGCTTTACACTTAGCTAAAATTTCTACTAATGCTTTTGGTTCACTAATTTGAATTTGCGACTCATCAAAATCACTAGCTTTAACAATAGGTTCAATACCCACAGTTTGCAACAAACGACGACGTGCAGGAGAAGCAGAAGCAAGTATAAAATCAGGAATATTCATAAGTAATTGGTAATTGGTAATTGGTAATTGGTAATTGGGTATTAGATTTTAAATTTTGGACTTTGGATTTTACTTACTTCATTTCCATCTAAAATCTAAAATTTAAAATCTAAAATTGATCATCCCAATCAGCTAAATTAATAAACCGTAAAAGAACTGACAACTTCATCAATCATGCGTTGCAGTTTTTTCCAACGTCTTTCAGGTACAGAAGCGTTAAAAGTAAACAACTTACCACGACTCACAGCAACACTAGCTATATTGTGGCGTTTTTCACGGTTAGGAAGTTGAACTTCATACTCTAGAAAATAGTATGTTTTACCATCAGTTTCTTTTTGAGCAACATTAACTAATTCTGCGGAACGTCCAGAACCTTCAGGAGCAAGAGCAGCTTTTCCTAATTTATATCCTACCTCGGTGGGTGTTCCCAATTCAGTTAAACTTTTACCTTCAGGAACAGGACTAATCACCACAGAGACATTTTCTGATACTTCGATTAAATCATGAAATACCACATCAGGACCGTCGGTAACTTTAACTTGCAACCAACCATTAGGATATAAAAACTGATAACCATCAGCAGTATCTACAAAGCTTTTGAGTCCAGCCGCAGCAGCAACATCAGGGTTACTGAAACTGATACTGAACACTAAAACCAAGATTAACGCAATTCGTTTCCACATTGATAAAAATTCCTTTCGGTGGGAAGCAATACAAGACAAGGATGATTGCAAGTCTTTATTTTCTCATTAATTGGTACGTTCAGCTAAGGACGATTTTACCGCTTCACCGGATTGAACTGCACGCTTCTAGGGTTTTAGGTAGTTCAGCCATATTGAAAAATTTGATACACTGTGTAAAATACCCGCCTGAGAATGAATTATCAGGCTAATAGCAAAAGTCCTATTTAGACGACTATAAAAAGCTTTTAGTCTATTTTAGTAGACTTGAACTATTAGTGCTGAATTTCATTTCTGGGCAGGTTAGCTAATTTGTGATTTAAATTGGTGATTTTTGCAGATTTTGGGGGAATATTAATATATATTCCTTGTCAGATAAAGGGGAATTTTTACAGATGGACTGGATAACAATATTCAAAGCACAACAGACTGATTTTATAGCCAGAATTAAATCAGGTGACTTACTCCATTGTGAGAAGGAAGGCCAGCATAGTGAGTTGACGGTTATCTCTGGAGAAAGGTTAAAGCAATTACGGGATTTTTGCTGGGATATGGCGGAAAAATATAGACGAACTTCAACACCTATTCGTGATGTTTTTGTCAATAATTTAAAAGGAAAGTTGGGTGAGGAAGTTGTTAAGAGTCGTTTAGGTGATTTTGTCACTGAAGTTGATTATGAAAAATACAGTGGTGGAGATGGAAAGGTTGATTTTACTTTAACTTCTGATTCATCAATTGGTATTCAGGTTAAAGCCCGTAATGGTAATTTGGATACAATTAAATGGTCAATAAGCCAAGAAGAAATTGACAAAAATGCTGTTTTAGTTTGTATTTTAATTCAAGAGGAAGTGAGCGAAGCTCAATCTGAATATAACCTAATTCTGGCAGGATTTTTACCAACTAATATAATTAAATCACGTCGTTTTAAAGCTTTCGTAGGAATAGAGGAATTATTCTATCCGGGAGCTTTGCGTGGCTATTTACAGAGTTTCATATCTTTTGATGCTGATGAATATATCAAATTGGGTGATGAGTGCCGTGAGAAGGAAGATTATGAAGAAGCTGTTTCCTATTATAATCAAGCTTTACAAATACAAGTGAATAATGAACTTGCTTATTTAAATAGGGGTCTGGCTCGATATGAATTAGGAGACAAACAAGGAGCAATTGATGATTTTACTCAAGCGATTAATATTGACCCCAATTATAACTATGCTTACTGTTGTCGGGGTGATGTTCGTTCAGAATTAGGAGATAAACAGGGTGCAATTGATGATTTTACTCAAGCTATAAATATTAACCCAAATTATGCCAGAGCTTACTGTTATAGAGGCAATATTCGCTCAGAATTAGGAGATAAACATGGTGCAATTGATGATTTTACTCAAGCGATTAACATTGATGCCGATTATGCAAATGCTTACTTTTTTCGGGGTAATGTTCGCTCAGAATTAGGAGATAAACAGGGTGCAATTGATGATTACACTCAAGCGATTAACATTGATGCCGATTATGCAGATGCTTACTATAATCGCGGGAATGCTTGCTTTAATTTGGGAGACAAGCAGGGTGCAATTAATGATTATAAAAAAGCAGCCGAGATATATATACAAAAAGGTAATGAAACCTATTATCAAGCTGTTATGGAGCAAATAGAAATATTACAACGTGAGTTCGGGATAAGCTGAAAACCTTAATATTTAGTAGTCTGAAAAGCCTATTCTCCCGTTGAGTAACTTCAAAAATACTCTTAACCCGAACTGAAGTTATAATAGAGAATAAATATTTACCTCAATTAACTATGCAAACCACAGAATCACCCTTACAATTGCGACTGTGGACTGTTGATGAATACCACAGAATGGCTGAAGCAGGAATATTTGAACCAAGTGAACGAGTAGAATTATTAGAAGGGAAAATAATTTGGATGGTTGCTAAAGGAACAGCCCACCGTTCAGCAGTGGGAAGAACAAATAAATTACTACAAAATCTTTTAGAAAATCAGGCTTGGATAGCTATTCAAGACCCTGTAAAATTAAATGAAAGGTCTGAACCTGAACCAGATGTTGCTGTAGTCAAAATAGATCCTTTAGACTATGCAGATCATCATCCTACACCAGATGAAATTTATTTTATCATTGAAGTTGCAGATAATAGTTTAAAACTAGATACAGAAATCAAAGCTAAAGCTTATTCTCAAGCAGGAATTAAAGATTATTGGGTATTGGATGTAGTCAAACGCGAATTAATTGTATTTAGAAATCCAACAATAGACGGTTATCAAAATCAAGAAATTTTCACAGAACATCAAAAAATATCACCTCTAGATTTTCCTAATTTAGAACTTGTGATAGCGGAAATGCTACCAGTTGTCTATTAAATATCAGGTTCTACACCTAACGCCCTTAACTGTTCTATCAATCTTTCCTTTTGTTTTCTTTCCTGTTCCGTAGGAGTCAAAACCCAATTAACAGAAACATCATACCACCTTAACCAAGGTTGTTGAATATTATTATATATTCCCTCCCAAACACCCAAACCTAACTCTATTTCGGGTATCCAAAACCGATAATTTAATGATGATAAATCTATTTCTGCATAACGACCACCATCTAATTTAAACATTCTAAATGTATAGGTATAACGGTCAAAAATCGCATAATAAGGAATCCTTAAAATCTGTTCATAAACTTCCCATTTTGTCGGCGGTTTTTCCACATCCCGCAAAGTCTGTCCTAAATCTTCCTTTTCTGTTCCTGGTGAAAGTAATTCAACTATTACAAAAGGAGTAATTCCCTCTTGCCAAATTACATAACTCAAACGTAAATCACCATTTTTATAAAGGGGAGAAACACCCACAGATACAAACCAATCTGGTCTTTTATACCATGTGGGATGATTGGGATCATAATATAAATTCATATCACTAGCGGTAAATATTTTGTCGCTAGGATAAACAGGAGATTTAAAAGTTTCGTCTAATAAACGAGGTTGTAATAAATGAAATTGATCTGGCAAACCTTTTTCCTCTGGATCTTCACTTTTAAGATCATACATCGTTGGTAATACTTCTTGAGGAGAACGTGGTGGATCTGTTTGATACATAATTGGTAATTGGTAATTAGTAATTAGTAATTGGTAATTTACTCGTTCCCATACTCTGTATGGGAATGAATTATTAAAGGCTCTGCCTTTTGTAATAAAATTTAAGTCAGAGACTCTATGATAGCATTCCCAGTCTCTGACTGGGAACGAGAGAAGGAGTGAGACAAAAATCCTGTAAATCCTTTAATCCTGGACATTCTGATTCTGACAAAAAATTCTCACAATCAACTCCTGACTACTTCCACATTTACCAACCTCTGCAAAACCTGTTTCAAAACCATCGCAGTCCAATCAATATCCGCTTCCGTTGTCTGTTTTCCTAAGGTGAACCTAATTCCTCCTAAAGCGGCTTTTTGGGAATATCCCATTGCTAATAAAATCGGACTAGGATTTAATTTACCACTATTACAAGCAGCACCCGCACTAATACCAATTCCCGCTAAATTTAACTGACGAACTAAAGTTTTACCACTGATTTTTTCACCATCTGCATATTCTAAACAAAAACTCAGATGATGGGGTAAACGATTAATCATATCACCAGTAGGAATTAAACCGGGGACATTTTCTAACAAAGAAAAGAGGCGATCGCGCAATTTTATTAATCTTATTTTTTCCCCTTCTAACTCCTTTCCAGCTAACTCCGCAGCAACCCCAAAACCAGCAATAGCGGGAGTTGCTTGTGTACCAGAACGCAATTTTTTTTCCTGGCCACCACCACCCAACAAAGGTATTAACTCCACCCCTGGACGCACATATAAAGCACCCGCACCCAAAGGACCATATAATTTATGACTAGAAATACTCAATAAATCAACAGGTAAATTATTCACATCTATCGCTAAACGTCCAGCAATTTGTACTGCATCTGTATGAAATAAAGCATCATGTAATTTAGCAATTTTTCCCAATTCTACTATAGGTTGAACCGTCCCCACTTCGCTTTGTCCATAAATCATAGATACTAAAACTGTATTATGTCGTAAAGCTGCTTTTAAATCTTCAGGATTAACTCTACCTTGTGCATCTACACCCAACCGGGTGACATCCCAACCCCAACTTTCTAACATTCCCACTGGTTCAGAAATAGCCGAATGTTCCACACTAGAAATAATAATATGTTGCGGTACAGCATAACATCGAGCTACACCCATAATCGCTAAATTATCTGCTTCCGTTCCCCCAGAAGTAAAAATAATTGATTCAGGAACAGCATTGATTAAACCTGCAACTTGCATCCGCGCAGTTTCTAAAATTAAAGCTGCACGGTTGCCCCATTCATGTAAACTAGAAGGATTACCCCACTGTTGAGTTAAAACTGATTGCATAACAGCGATCGCCTCAGGACGAGGGGGAGTAGTAGCACTGTAATCTAGATAAATTTGCATAAAATCAATAATTTTGATAATTTAACATCTATTATGGGCAATAATAAATTATTAGGAGTCAGGAGTCAGGAGTCAGAACTTTTTGCTTTCTTAGAGGATATTTTAAAAGTTGTATCTCGTATTTTTATCACATTTTTACCCCCCTTAATCTCCCCTTATCAAGGGAGGAAACAAGAAAATCCAGTTCCCTCCCCTTACCAAGGGGAGGGTTAGGGAGGGGTATAAAATATTTGATACATCAATCATGACTTTTCAAACACCCTCTTAGCACTCACAAAAAATACCTATCTCACCTCTTTACTTCCTGTCCTTCCCTTCTTCATTGTTCGTTCTTCCATGAATTGTACATAACTTCTAACTTCCTTAATTATCCCTTATTTATTTGTATCAGATTATCATGTCCATTTTTCCCCATCTTAAGTTTTTATCTTATATATTTTTCTTTTTGTTTACTCTCACCAGTTGTCAAAAAGTCAACTCTTCAAATCAATCTTCAAATCAAAGGTTAGCACCACTACTCCAAGATCAATTAATTCAAGTTTACTTCAATCATTCCCAAGCGTCAGAATATCAAGAAACCTACCGACAACAAACCCGGTTAGGAGATGATTTAGAAAAACAGATTCTTGATCTTATTTCCCAAGCCCAATTTACCATAGATATAGCAGTCCAAGAATTACGTTTACCAAAAATTGCCCAAGCATTAGCAGAAAAACAAAAATCTGGCGTTAAAGTTCGGTTAATTTTAGAAAACAACTATTCTCGTCCTTGGAGTAGTTTAACTGATGTAGAAGTTAAAAAGTTAGAAGGAAGAGAAAAAGCAAGATACAAAGAATTTAGAAAATTTGTTGATATTAATCAAGATAATGAAATCACACTAGAGGAAATCAATCAACGTGATGCTTTAGTCATTATCAAAAATAGTAAAATTCCCTGGATAGATGACACAGCAGATGGTTCTGCTGGTAGTGGTTTGATGCACCATAAATTTATCATTGTTGATAATCGTTTTGTGATAATTACTTCTGCTAATTTTACTTTCAGTGACACTTCAGGAGATATTAGCAATTCTAGCAGTTTAGGTAATGCAAATAACTTATTGAAAATTGATAGTCAAGACTTAGCTAATTTATTTACCGAAGAATTTAATATCCTCTGGGGTGATGGACCAGGAGGAAACCCAGATAGTAAATTTGGTGTTAACAAACCTATACGTAAACCCCAAACAATTACTTTAGTCAACAATCTAATTACCGTCAACTTTTCCCCTGTTTCTCCCACTCAACCTTGGAATAATTCTAGTAATGGTTTAATTTCCCAAACCTTAGATAAATCAAGTAAAAATATAGATATGGCATTGTTTGTATTTTCCGATCAAAGAATTGCCAATATTTTGGAAAATCGCCATAATCAAAATGTAAAAATTCGCGCTTTACTTGACTCACAATTTGCCTATCGTTCCTACAGTGAAGCTTTAGATATGATGGGTTTAGCTGTAATTGAAAACTGTAAATATGAAGTTGATAACCGTCCTTGGCAAAATCCTATTACTAGCGTTGGAATACCCACATTAGCAACAGGTGATTCTTTGCATCATAAATTTGGGATTATTGATAACACAACAGTAATTACAGGTTCTCATAATTGGTCAGAAGCAGGAAATCATAATAACGACGAAACTTTGTTAATTATTGAAAGTCCTACAGTATCTGCACATTTTCAGCGTGAATTTAACCGTCTTTATTCTACCATAGAAACAGGATTGCCGTCAACAATTCAGGCAAAAAATGATGCTGAAATTAAACAATGTCCGCAAATAAAAACTCAATCATCTATTCCTGATTTTACCAATCAAAAAATTAATCTCAACACAGCAATACAAGCAGAATCATAAACCATTAATAGATCATTAATGGTGTAGGTGACAAGTTAGCAAGCAAAAATTGACATCTTTATAAAACTTATAATAAATACCGGGTATTAGTGCTAAAATTTGATAATAATGGTAATATAATGTAAGTTAGTAGGAATATTAAGTAAATCAAGTTTCAAAAACTTGTAATCATTGAGTATTAGTCAGGTAATTAAAGTATTAAAAATGGTTGTATAGTCCGTATATTACCTACTATTAACATGAAGAAAAACCAAGAGAATTTATATAAATATAACCTATGCTAATTATCAAAGACGAAATAAAAATTCGTCCCATGCAAAATCATAAACATGACTATTTATTAATGGAAAAATGGCGCACAGATGAAAAAGTATTACAATTCTATGGGGGAAGAGATCAACCTTATGATTTAGAGAAGGCAATCAAAACCTATAAGCCCAGAATATTAGGAAAAGAATCACTTATTCCCAGGATTTTCTCATATCAAAATATAGACATTGGTTATTTACAATATTATGAACTGAATAAACTACCAGAACATATTAGCAAAATGTATTCTTTACAAGATACAAATAATGTCTATGGCATTGACTTATTTATCGGTGAAACTCAATATTGGAATCAGGGAATTGGGACAAAAGTGTTATCTTTAGCGATAGAATATCTATTTAACACCCTGCAAGCGTTAAAAATAGTAATTGATCCTAATGTAAAAAATCACCGTGCTATTCGCTGCTATGAAAAATGTGGGTTTGTGAAAATTAAGCTGTTACCATGTCATGATCTACACGAAGGTAAATATCAGGATTGTTGGCTAATGGCAAGAGAACGTAATATAGCAGGTGACAGGTGACAGTGTGAAAAGTCTTTTACCTTATGGCTTTTGATATAAATTGCGTATCTGATTCAAGTCTATATCACAATAAATCATTACACTAAGAATAACACTAAAAATAAATCAACCTGCTAGAATTTAGCCTCTGAGCAAAACCATGACACAAACAACTACAAAAACAACTACAAAAATCTGTATACTAGGTGGAGGCTTTGGAGGTCTCTACACCGCCTTACGGTTAAGCCAGTTACCCTGGGAAAATACACCCAAACCTGAGATAATCTTAGTAGATCAGAGCGATCGCTTTCTATTCTCTCCCCTACTTTACGAACTCCTCACTGGCGAACTACAAACCTGGGAAATAGCCCCACCATACCAAGAACTGCTACAAGGGACAGGAGTACGTTTTCATCAAGCCACAATCTCAGAAATCGACACCGACAAACAACAGGTACAATTGCAAGATGGGCAAAAAATCCACTACGATCGCCTAGTATTAGCATTAGGTGGCGAAACACCCCTAGATTTAGTACCCGGTGCAGTCAACCATGCTTACCCCTTCCGTACCATCACGGATGCTTATCACCTAGAAGAACGCCTGAGAATTTTAGAAGCATCAAATCCTGAAAAAATTCGTGTTGCCATAGTTGGCGGTGGTTACAGTGGCGTAGAATTAGTTTGTAAACTAGCAGATAGACTAGGAGAAAAAGGCAGATTTCGCCTGATTGAAATCAGTGATCAAATTTTAAGAAATTCCCCAGAATTTAACCGCGAAGCCGCAAAACAAGCCTTAGATGCTAGAGGCGTGTTTATAGATTTAGAAACCAAAGTATTATCAATAGGAGAAAATACCATTTCCCTGGAGTATAAAAATCAAGTAGATGAAATTCCTGTAGATTTGGTAATTTGGACAATCGGTACAAGAGTTTCCCCAGTGGTAAAAAATCTACCCCTCAAGCAAAACCAACGCGGACAAATCACCACTACAACCACATTACAAGTCTTAGAACATCCCGAAATTTTCGCTTTAGGAGACTTAGCAGACTGTAAAGATGCAGAAGAAAAACAAGTACCCGCAACCGCCCAAGTAGCATTTCAACAAGCAGATTATACAGCATGGAACATTTGGGCATCTTTAACAAATCGTCCTTTACTTCCCTTCCGCTATCAACAACTAGGGGAAATGATGGCTTTGGGAATAGATAACGCCACCCTCACAGGTTTAGGTGTTAAACTCGATGGTTCTTTAGCATACATCGCCCGTCGGTTAGCTTATTTATACAGATTACCAACCTTAGAACATCAGTTAAAAGTCGGGTTTAATTGGTTAGTTAGTCCGATCATTAAAACACTTTCTCAGTAAAATAGGTAATCGGTAATTGGTAATTGGTAATTGCTGATTGGTAAGAATAAACTCTTCCCTTTTGCCTCTTGCCTTTTGCCTCTTGCCTTCTTACTGTCACCTGTCACCTGATCTCCTTATGAAAAAACCAAAAGTTATTTTTTTAGATGCTGTAGGTACACTATTTGGTGTTAAAGGTAGTGTAGGGGCAATTTATAGTCAAATAGCCCAGGAATTTGCCGTTACAGTTGCCCCAGAAATTTTAAATAAAGAATTTTTTAAAAGCTTTAAAGCAGCACCACCACCGATATTTCTTGATCCAGATATTAAAGATATTCCCCAACGAGAATTTGACTGGTGGCGGATCATCGCCCTCAATACCTTTGAAGGTGCAGGGGTACTCAGGGAATTTTCTGATTTTTCAGCTTTTTTTAGCGAACTTTATATACATTTTGGTACTGCTGAACCTTGGTTTGTTTATCCAGATGTTCCTTTAGCTTTAGTGAACTGGCGACGGTTGGGAGTTGAGTTGGGTGTTTTATCTAACTTTGATTCTCGGTTATACTCAGTATTACAAAGCTTAGGACTCAGAGACTATTTTAAATCTATTACCATTTCTACCCAAGTACGTACAGCTAAACCAGATCCGGAAATTTTTAACATAGCTTTGCAAAGTCATAACTGTTCACCAGAAGAAGCATGGCATATTGGCGACAGCATTACAGATGACTATCATGGCGCAAGAAAGGCTGGTTTAAGGGGTATTTGGATTAACCGCCAGTAAAATTATTAAATAACTCACCAAATTTTGGTGATGAATTGTTTGGTTATATCCGCTGGGATAAAAATACTAACTGGGAAGATGTGGACGGACTAGAAGCAGCTAAAAATCTGCCACCGACTTTAAAACAGCACTTAAAAATGGGTTAAACCTGAAAATAGCTGTAAATAGTTTCCTATAATCAACAGGAATATTAAGATAAGACGCTAGGGATATTCTGTATAGACCGATATATACCAGGAGTCAGGAGTCGTAGGGGCGAAGCTTGAAGGCGACCAATGATCAATTTTATGAAAAGGCTATTTTTCTGCAAGGGCGAAGCATTCGGGCGACCAATGATCAATTTTATGAAAAGGCTATTTTCCGAATGCTTCGCCCCTACTTCGCCCGTACAGGAGTCAGGAGTAAAACCCTATTAGAGTGAGAGTTTCATGATTCATTGATGTCCTAACTACTCTGTCTACGGCTATATTTGAGAGTCTATCCCGTCATCCACTGTTTGTTGTTGAATCTATGAAGTCTTATTTAGCCGCCGCTATTCAAATGACCAGTGTGCCTGATCTAGAGAAAAATTTGGCACAAGCAGAAGAATTTATTGATCTGGCCGTGCGCCAGGGTGCTGAGTTAGTGGGTTTGCCAGAAAATTTCTCTTTTATGGGAGAGGAAAAAGATAAACTTGCCCAAGGAGATGCGATCGCCCAAACAACAGAGACATTTCTCAAAAAAATGGCGCAACGCTTTCAAGTTACTATCCTGGGCGGCGGCTTTCCTGTACCTGTAAATAGCACAGGTAAAGTTTACAATACGGCTTTACTTATTGATCCTAATGGTCAAGAACTTGCTCGCTACCACAAGGCACATTTATTTGATGTCAATGTCCCTGATGGTAACACCTATCAAGAATCTAGCACCGTTATGGCTGGTAAGGAATTACCCCCAATCTATTTTTCGGAAAACTTGGGTAATATTGGACTTTCTATTTGTTATGATGTCCGCTTTCCAGAATTATATCGGCATTTAGCAGATAAGGAAGTCCATGTTGTGTTTGTTCCTGCGGCTTTCACGGCTTTTACAGGGAAAGACCACTGGCAAGTATTATTACAAGCTAGGGCAATTGAAAATACTTGTTATGTCATTGCACCGGCTCAAACTGGTACTAACTATGCTCGTCGTCAAACCCACGGACACGCCATGATTATTGATCCTTGGGGTGTAATTTTAGCTGATGCGGGGGATAAACCAGGAGTGGCGATCGCTGAAATTAAACCTTCTCGTTTGGAACAGGTGCGCCGTCAAATGCCATCTTTACAGCATCGAGTCTTTTAGCAAATTAGATCCCCTACTTCTTGAAGAAATTGGGGATCTAGCTACAAATATCAATGATCAAAATTGAGTTTTCATACCTTCGGTGTAAATATTATCTAGGGTTTGCTGAAAAAAAAACCGGGAACCACAAACGCCCCCGGTTTATTTATCTATAGGTATAGCAAGGCTACACCCTATTTTATTTTTGAGAAAAAATTAAACTTTAGCAGCAGCTTTCATTACTAATTCGCCTTTAGCGTATTTAGCAGCAAACTCTTCTAAAGAAACTTGTTTGATCTTGCTTGCATTACCAGCAGTTCCAAACTGTTGATAACGGTCAGCACAAACTTTTTGCATATACTTAATCGAAGGCTTCAAGAAATGACGAGGATCAAATTCCTTGGGACCTTTAGCCAAAGCTTCACGTACAGCCGCAGTGATAGCCAAACGGTTATCAGTGTCAATATTTACCTTACGCACACCACTCTTGATACCTTTTTGGATTTCTTCAACAGGTACACCGTAGGTTTCAGGAATAGCACCACCAAACTCGTTGATCAATGCAATTAAATCTTCGGGTACAGAAGAAGAACCGTGCATTACCAAGTGGGTGTTAGGTAAGCGGCGGTGAATTTCTTCAATGCGGCTGATCGCTAAAATTTCGCCAGTGGGTTTACGGGTAAATTTATAAGCACCGTGGCTAGTGCCAATAGCAACAGCCAAAGCATCTACTTGGGTAGCTTCTACAAACTCAACAGCTTGATCAGGATCGGTTAACAATTGAGAATGATCCAGAGTACCTTCAAAACCGTGGCCATCTTCAGCTTCACCAGCACCGGTTTCTAAAGAACCTAAACAACCTAACTCACCTTCAACGCTCACACCCAAAGAGTGAGCAACATTGACAACTTCTTTGGTGACAGCAACGTTATATTCAAAGCTGGCAGGAGTTTTAGCATCAGCTTCCAAAGAACCATCCATCATCACGCTGGTGAAGTTGTTCTTGATAGCTGAATAGCAGGTAGAAGGAGCATTACCATGATCTTGGTGCATGACAATGGGAATATGAGGATAGGTTTCTACCGCTGCCAAAATCAGGTGGCGCAGAAAGTTTTCACCAGCGTAGTTACGAGCGCCGCGAGAAGCTTGTAAAATTACAGGGCTATCTGTTTCATCGGCAGCTTTCATGATTGCTTGAATCTGCTCTAAGTTGTTAACGTTAAAAGCAGGGATACCGTAACCGTTTTCAGCAGCATGATCCAAAAGTAGCCGCATAGGTACAAGCGCCATAGATAGTCCTCCTAATGTGTTTGTCAGCTAATCAGTTTTAGACAGGCGTAATGTTTACGCTAATCTTAAGAGTTTTTTCAACTTATAGGAAATTATATCTAGTATGGGGTGTTTATGTTGAAAAAGTTTGCGGTCTTACTCTATCAAGGTAATCTATAGTTTCCATGTACTGTTGTCATATTAGCTACTGTCAACAGTGTTGGTTTGGTAGGCTAGGTGACTGGTGACTAGTGACTGGGAATAATGGATCTGTTGTTTGCTTCCTAACTCGCCACTTTTGACTTTTGACTTTTGACTTCCCCAAGGGCGCTCCTGTTTCCTTGCTGACTACAGCAGTTTTCATGTCTTTAGACCACAGTCAGGGCGAAGCATTCGGATGATAGTCTTAGGTAAAAACCGATAATTAATTGTCCGAATGCTGATGCTTCCAGCACGCTTCGCGAACGCCCCTACATTTTTGAAGCGAAACCTAAATCAAAATGTGGTTTATTTACCTGAAAATAGCTGTAATGCCAAAATTACGATCGCATAAGGTAACATCAACAAAAATTGATAGGGAATATTTGCACCCAAGGCTTGTATTCTCATGGATATCAAGCTTTGGATCGGGTTCAATCTAGCGCAAATCAAGTAAACTTAACTAAATTGTTGTGCATAAAACCGCGCATATCTTCCTTCTAATGCTAACAATTCTTCATGATTTCCTGATTCGACAATTTGCCCTTTTTCTAAGACTAATATGCGATCGCATTTTCTCACTGTTGATAATCTATGGGCAATAATTAACACCGTGCGATTTTCCATTAATCTTTCTAAAGCCTCCTGTACTAAGGCTTCTGACTCGGAATCTAAGGCTGATGTTGCTTCATCCAGTATCAAAATTTGCGGATTTAAGAGTACAGCACGGGCGATCGCTATTCTCTGTCTTTGTCCTCCTGATAAGTTTACACCTCTCTCACCTACCCAAGTTTGATAACCTGCGGGTAATTGCATAATAAATTGATGAGCGTTAGCGATTTTTGCAGCTTCTTCGACTGCTGTCATCTCAAAGTTTTCTTGTCCAAAAGCAATATTTTGAGCGATAGTTCCTGAAAACATAATTGTTTCTTGGGGAACAATACCAATTTGTTTTCTTAAACTATTTAATGTTACATCTTTAATATTAACATCATCTATAAAAATATCCCCAGATTCAGGATCATAAAACCTTGGTAATAAATTCACAAATGTAGTTTTTCCCGCACCAGAAGCACCGACAAGTGCAATAGCTTCTCCTGGATTTACTAATAAGCTAATATTATTTAATACCAGTTCACCAGGTTTATAAGAAAAACTTACATCACGATATTCAACTTTACCATTCACATCAGGAAGGGTAATAGAAATTGGGTTTTCTAATACCGTCGGTTGAATAGCTAATAACTCAAAAACCCGATCAACAGAAGCCTCACCTTGTTTAAATTCATTATAATTATTGGTAGTATGACCGATAGGATCAATTAGCAAAGCTGCTGCTGCTAAATAACTGAAAAATTCACCTACCGTTAAATTATTTTGGGAAATTTGCCAAGCTCCCACCATCAACAAAGATAAAGCACTGACAGCTTCTAAAAAACCGACAATGGGAATTTGTATTGCTTTTAATCTTTCGGCGGAATATTTAGCTTTTAAAGTTCTTTCTGCTTCATGACTAAATCTATTAATTTCGTAAGTTTCTGCTGCAAAAGCTTGAATTAAACGAATCCCACTAAAAACTTCTGTTAAAATAGCTGATAAATCAGAAATTCGGTTTTGACTTTTGAGCGAAAATTTGCGTAAACGTTCCCCAAACCAACCAATTAAAATTCCCATAATTGGCGCTACAATTACCGTAGCTAGGGTAAGTTGCCAATTTAAATAAATCATGTAAATGGGAATAGCAATTAGTTGTAAAACACAGGGAATCAAATCATGAAACACCTTATTTACAACTTCCCCAACTCGGTCTACATCTTCTGTTAACCTATAAGATAAATCTCCAGCTTTTGCAGTTTCAAAATAACTGAGATTGAGTTTTTGTAAGTGGGTATAAACCTGTTGACGGAGATAAAAAGCAACCCTTAAAGCTGCCTTAGCCATATATAAATCTTGTACAGATTGAAAAAACCCCCGCACAAGAAATACTAAAGCACAAAATCCCGTTAATTGAGCGATCGCCACTACATTACCCTGTCCAAAGGGAACTGCTAATTTACCTGCAAGATTAATTAGCGTTAACGTAGCTAAAACATAGCCTATAATACCCACAAATCCCTTAGAAATAGTTTCCCATTGTTTGCGGATATAGGGTAAAAGTAACCAATAATTAGAACGATTTTTAGTCATTAGTCATTAGTCATTAGTTATTAGTTATTGGGTTATTCATCCTCCCAGTCACCAGTCCCCAGTCACCAGTCACCAGTCACCAGTCACCAGTCACCAGTCACCAGTCACCAGTCACCAGTCACCAGTCACCAGTCACCAGTCCCCAGTCACCAGTCACCAGTCACCAGTCCCCAGTCACCTACCTACCTAACCAAGCTTTGATCACATCCAATAAACTAGAACCACCCCAGACCAAAGCTAGTAAAATAGAAGTGGTTAAAATTCCCCCCATTAAACACAGAACTAAACCACCTAAACTAATAGCACTATCATCCTCAGACAAACCAAAAGCAGTCACAAAAATGCCCATTGCTGGTAAAGTATTAGTACCAGGGATGGGAATCATCATAGAAATAGCCATGAGAGCGATCGCCACCCCAATAGTTACTCTACCTGGTAATGTGGTACAAATATAGGAGAGACGGGGACGAGCGATCGCTTCAATTCTTCGCAACCAAGGCAGTCCCGCTTTCAGAAACCCCTGAACGGTAGAAAGTTGAATTTGATGGTTTAGCATTTTAGCAGGTAGCCAAGGAGTTTTAGCACCTGCAACAAACTGTACCGCCAACAAAAAAATCAGCACACCAAAAGGCGTTGAATAACCAGGTGCAGGAACTGGTAAAGCAGAAGGTAAAGACAAAATAACCAACAAAAACCCAAAAATTCTTTCCCCAGCTAGTAACAAAATATCTGCCAAAGTTACCTTTTCAGGACGTTCTTCTTCAAAAAAATAGCGTTGTAATTCGTTAGACAGTTTAGCCATAAGAGCTTTTATAGTTCCTAAGAGAGAAATCTTAACCTTGATTGTTCCTATTTTCTGAGATCAAAGGCAAAATTGCCATCAAACAACGTGCATAAAATCAGACATAACAGAGAAGTTGCATCCAACATCTTAACCTTATGCAATCAATAAAATTAAAAAACAGTATGAAGTTGAGATAAAGTTATCTTAGATGAAGCGCGGAATGTGGGTTAAACAAAAAAATGCAAAGATACCTAAAAGTAATCAGACTTTTTTGGAGTGCAGCCATTTCGGCAGAGATGGAGTATCGTCTCAACTTCATCATAGCTACCTTGAGCAGCTTAGGCAATCTTGCGGGTAGTATTTTTGGCTTATTCTTATTTTATCGCACAGGTTACACCTTTCCCGGCTGGTCTTGGGATGCAGCTTTAATAGTTTTAGGAATTTTCACCCTCTTGCAAGGTTTTTCAGCTACATTCCTAGCTCCCAACTTAAACCGCATAGTTCGTCATGTGCAAGAAGGGACATTAGACTTTGTATTATTAAAACCCATCCGCAGTCAATTTTGGCTTTCAACTCACACCCTATCACCCTGGGGATTACCAGATTTAATCTTTGGTTGTATCATCATTGGTTATGCAGGTAAACGCCTGGGTTTAGGAATAGATGATTATTTATTGAGTATATTTCCTTTAGGTTGCGGTTTAGTCATTCTTTACAGCCTATGGTTTATGTTAGGTTCTACAAGTATATGGTTTGTGAAAATATACAACGTTACTGAAGTATTAAGAGGTTTATTAGAAGCGGGTAGATATCCGATTGTAGCTTATCCCGCAGCTTATCGAGTTTTCTTTACCTTTGTAGTTCCAGTTGCATTTTTAACAACAGTTCCCGCGCAAGCAATGTTAGGTGAAAGTCAGTTAAGTTGGTTCATGGGTGCTGTATTTTTAGCGGTGGTGTTATTTTTTGTTTCTACTTGGTTTTGGCGGTTTGCTTTGCGGTTTTATACAAGTGCATCGAGTTAAAAAGGTTATTTAAAGTAGACAATAATCTCATCTAACCAACTTTTGTTCTTAGTTGATGAAGTTTAGCTGTTGTCATTCATTTGAGATGGCAAATTCTACTCAAATATGCATGAATCGTCCTCTGGGTAGGCAACTCACGTAAAGTTAATTTGGCAAAGGATTGTTAAGATGCTCTTACCTATACCTATAAATCTAAAGAAATTATGCATAAATTTTCCAAAAAGGCAAATTGTATTATAGTAAACAGTAATTCAAAAATATGAAATTTTTTCATGTTCCTCAATTGTGATTTATGTAAATTAAATTAATTGTATAAATTAGGTTGGGGATAATCAATACGCTTTATCCCATATCAGTATGAGTTATAAAGACCAGCAAAACCTGTTAGACCTCATGTTACAAAACACGAATATTAACGCCAGTAAAAATGAGAGCGATGTAGCAGCGCATTTCAAGAATAGTTTAACTGATTCTTCTCATCCACCAGTGGTTGGTATGCGTTGGTTTATGAGTTCTAAAATTCATAAAGCTACAGTGACAGAAGCTGATGTTAGTTACATTGGCAGCATTACAATTGACGAATTACTCATGGAAAAGAGTGGTATTTTACCAGGGGAAAAAGTTATGATTGTAAGCAATACAAATGGCGCAAGACTGGAGACATACACAATTCCAGGGAAACGAGAATCTGGAACTATTTGTATCAATGGCGCTGCTGCTCATCTGATTAAAGTTGGTCATGAGATTATTATTATCGGGTTTCAACTGTCAGCAAAAACTTTAGAACCGAAAGCCATCTTAGTTGATGAAAATAATCAATTTGTTCGGTATCTCTAATAATCTCAAGATTTTACCGAAAACCGTGTCAACTGTTAGTCATTACTCACAATTACAGCAATTTTCATGTCGGCATCCCACGATTATGTTTATAAACTGCTGTACGAAGTAATTACAAAAATTCCTGTGTTTCAGATAAGGTGCTTTAATTCATGTACAAACAATCGGGGACTGATAGAGACACCATTGATCTCTGTGGCATTGGTATCGGTCCTTCTAACCTGAGTCTTGCTGCCCTACTCTACCACAAAGTCAAGTATATTGATTTTGAATTTTTTGATGGCCGCAGGGAATTGTCTTGGCATTCGGGTATGTTGTTTCCCGATGCAAATCTTCAGAATTCTTTTCTCAAAGACCTAGTTACACTGGTTGATCCATCCAATCCCTACTCTTTTTTGTGCTTTCTTGCTGAACGTGGTCGGCTATATCGGTTTCTCACAGCTCGTTTTTCCAGTGTGAAGCGCAAGGAATTTGATCAATACCTACGCTGGGTAAGTCAGTCGATTCCTCACCTCAACTTCAACCAGAAGGTAGAGACTATCGAGTTTAATGATACAAACCAGCAATTTATTGTTCACACATCAGAAAAAACTATAGCTACAACCCACCTGGCTCTAGGTACAGGCTTAACGCCCAAAGTCCCTGATTGCGCTCGCCCACACTTAGGAGATGATGTTTTTCACTCTATCCACTATTTACAGAAGAAAATTCAGTTCCCTGGTAAACGAGTAACAGTGATTGGCGGTGGACAAAGTGGAGCCGAAATTGTTTCTGAGTTACTCTCCAATTCTCATGCTCTGCCAAAGAAATTATACTGGATATCTTCCCGTCCGAACTTCTTGCCAATTGACGATTCACCCTTTACCAATGAATATTTTGTACCCCGTTATAGCGACTACTTTTATGGATTACCGCAACAAGTTCAAAAAACTTTAGTGGCAGAACAAACACTTGCTAGCGATGGTATTACTGAAAGCTTGCTAAGTTCAATTTATCAGCGATTATACCAACTGGAGTTTCTGGAACAATCTCCCAACATTGCTAAACTGATTCCTAATGCACGATTGTGGGAATTACGACCAGATTATAACAGTTGGCATTTAATTATACGTAGTCAATTGGAGAGCGTACAAATAAATTCTGATGTGATCATCTTGGCAACGGGTTTTGAGTATCGTATCCCTGACTACTTGAAGTCTCTCAGCCATCGTTTGGAGTGGAGAGAAGGACAGCCTGTAATTAATCCTGACTTTTCTGTTAAATGGGATCGTTCAGATAGTAATCGGATATACACTCAAAACTGCTCACGATTACAACGGGGAGTTGCCGATCCGAATTTGAGTTTGATGGCATGGCGGAGTGCCACTATTGTTAATAGTCTTGTAGGTCGTATGGTGTATCCACGCTCTCAATACGATGGCTTAATTGACTGGGAACTTCAGTCTGATCATGCACATCAAACCCTTGCCTACGAGATTATAGAGAGGCTGTCCGCTTAAGCTGTGAACTTTTGTGAGTTGTTCTTGCTTCTACACAGTTGCTTTTTCGCCCTTGGTAAATAAATGTTAACTCCTCAGACAAATTTATCTAAATCTGCATCTAAACCTCTGGTTTTGTTTTTAGGGACACGGGCATTAACTCTGGAACGCATTGCAGAAATCGCCACTGCTAGAGAAGGGGGCTATGAAATTATCATGGCTTCTGATACCCCAGCACTGTTTCAATCTTACGGCTTTTCACACAATATTTATGCTCCCTTAAGCGATTACGAAACCTCTACTGATTGTATCCTTAATTATATTAATGAGCAAAATCTGACTATCTGTGGTGTAATTGGTTGGCAAGATCGAGAAGAGGAATTAACTAGTCATCTCACAGCTAAGTTAAATCTTCCTACTTGTGAACTCGCAGCAAATCGATTCGCTCGGAACAAGTCAGCAACCAGACAATTGCTTGAGGAGCTTGGGGGTAAGTATAATCCGAAATACGCTTGTGTTGTGGATTTAGCTTCATTTGAAGATGCAATCAACAAGATTGGTACACCTTCTCTATTAAAACCTGCGGGTAATTCGGGTGGGCGTGGGATTGTAGCTGTGCGATCGCCTGAAAATCTAGCGGATATTTGGGAGCATTTTTATAACTACAACGCACCTTCACAGGGGGGATTATACGCTAAGTACCGAGAATGTGACTTACTTGAAGAAATGCTTATCGGTAGTGAACATTCTATCGCCGGAATGGTAGTTGATGGTGAAATATATTTGTTTGCAATTATCGATAAACGTATTGATTTAGGACTACAGTTACAGTACGAAAATGTATTACCTTCAACTCTTGCACCCGAAATTCAGGACGAAGTCAGGGAAATGGCATATGCTGTGATGAAGTCTACAGGTATTAATTGGCGAGGTTTTCATATTGATTTTATGGTGACTTCCCATGGATTACGGATTCTTGAAATCGGGGCTAGACCAGGTGGAGAGTGTATTAATTCTCACTTAATACCAATGGCATCTTCTGGTGAAATTCAACCCTATCGGCTGTTACTAGATTATGTGATTCAGGGTAAGCGTGTTCCTCTTGAACAGCAAGATTACACACAAACTTTTACACGCCGTGTAGGTTCACGGGTGATTGCTCCACCAAGTCCTGGGAAGATTACTCGCCTCAATGGTTTAGAAAAAATCTGCGAACATCCTAATACAAGAGACTTTACACAGATTGCTGGAGTTGGTAGCATCATGCGTCCCCCAACGGAAGCTTATGAACAGTACAAGATTGCTTATGTGATTGCTGAATGTCCCCTGGAAGAAAATCTCAGTCACATCTTCGATCGCCTTGTCTCTCAGCTAGAAATTGAAATTTCTCCGATGTAATCACAAACTCACTTAATTCATTCTTAATTCATTTTGAACTACGATCATGATTAAAGCACAGGAAAAACAATTACTGCCAGATGTTCCTACAGACAAACTCAATCAAGCTGTTGAGTTTCCCAAGCTTCCTTACGTTTCAACTTGGTCTAATGCTCAGGGAGTCCGCTTTTTTGATGCTGAACTCAAACGCGATGGAAATGATGTCGCACCTTTCTTGACTGGTCAGTTTATTGTTAAACCCGGGGCAACCTCAGTTACTGATTGTCATGATGTGCGTGAAGTATGGATTGTAGGTAGAGGTAAGGGTATTTTATACTACAATCAAAAGCCATTAGAAATTTCTGAAGGTGACTACCTTTTTTATGATTCCCAAGAATCCCATCAGGTGACAAATACTGGTCAGGAAGATTTGGTAATTTACTGCTGTTGGTGGACCAAATGAAGGTTCAAGAACTCTCTGCTGAACAAACTGCTGATCCTGGATATGATTTGTGCATTGTTGGCGGGGGAATTATTGGAGTTTTGACAGCTTATCAAGCAGCGATCACCTATCCCAATATAAGAATAGCTTTAGTAGAACGAGGTGAATTTGGTTTAGGTGCTTCACAGTATGCTGCGGCACTATCTAGTACCCTCGCCAGCACAGTTTTGGTAGGGGAGTTGTCCAGTGAAAGTGACAGGTTTTATCTTAATTTAGCCAGGGAGAATCCTACTTTACCCATTCGCCAATTACCAATCATTTATGTTGGCGATTCTTCAGATCCCATCCTTCATACAACTCGTACAATTACTGAAGTTAAGCCAGATGATCCCCGCTTCTCCCTACCACTCTCTCAGTTAACAAATGCCCATAGACTGCTCTATGGTGGTGATGTCCTGCATATAGAACCACTAGGATTAATTAAATCTTTAGTTGGAAAATTACGGACATTTGCCAACGTTAATTGTTTTAAGTATACAAGCGTTGAGTCCGTACAAATCATGCCAGAGGACAAATTATGGTTGAATACAAATAGAGTCTTTGGTATTAAAGCAGAACAGGTATTATTGGCTTTAGGACCTTGGTCACTGTTCCACCAGATGACGCGATCCAGTGTTGAGGTCAGCTGTCGTAACAAGAAAATTGTCACAATGCGGCTTGATGTGTCTCCACCTGGTAATTGTCCAGTGATCTTTTTTCCAAAAGAAGATGCTTTCTTACTGCCTACTGATGAGCAATTTTTGTTTAGTATTCGTTCCGATGAGTGGGATATTCAACCAGATCAAAAACTGCTGATTTCCGATGCGGATCGACGCAATGGGCGTAGAATTCTTGAACGCTATGCGCCGAATTTACTTGATTACTATGATGATCGAGATGTTTTTTGTGATTGTTACAGTTCCAATTCTGAACCAGTAATAATACCACATAATCGCCTTTCAAAAGTTTTTATTGCTACTGGTGGAAATGGTCGCGGAGTTCGTCTTGCTCCGGCGATCGCTCGTATGGCATTAACAAAATTAATACCAACTAGTAATTATACACAAAATAGCTATTAAGAGCAGATAAATCTGTATCTTATCTGGTTGCTTATAATTTGCTAATCGGCTATTTCAGGTTATTTACAACTAAAAACAAGACCCGAACTTAATTTTTGATTGATTAAATTTTGGACATGAAAACGATTTTTCAAACTCCTATTCAAACCCAGGATTACTTGTTTGTTCCCTCTAATCCTGCTGCCAATGGAAGACTGCATTTAGGACATATTTCTGGTCCTTACTTAAGTGCAGACATAGTCGCACGCCATCGCCGTCGTCAAGGTCATTCAACAGCAACTATTTTCGGGATTGATGCCTATAATTCCTATGTTGTTCGTCGTGCCGAAATTGAAGTTTCTCACCCGGCGGAGGTAGCCACAGAGAATCACTCTCTAATTAAAGAGGATTTACAAGCTATGAATATCCTCCATGATGTTTTTACTAATCCACTAGATCCTGAATGGTGTGATCATTATGAGCAAAAACATAGAGAAATTTTTGCTGTTCTGGAGGCTAAGGGTGTCATCCATTCGATTGATGAATACTCCCCTTATTCTGAACGTGAAAATCGCTTTTTACCAGATTATGCTGTATCAGGAACCTGTCCAGAATGTGGTGCAGGTATGGGAGGTTTTTCCTGTGAGGGTTGTGGGGGATATTTTTATCCTGATGCAATTTTAAATCAGGTTTCTGTGGCAGGGGAGACGGTTAAATTTCGTCCGGTACGTCAACTTTGTTTAAATACTTCTAACATTCCGTTAACGTTATCCGATTTTGATCGATATCATTTGTCTGAATCAGTACGTTTAATTATCCAAAAACACATCGAGAAACAGGATGGATGGTTTAAACTGACTCATCACTTTGATTGGGGAATTGATATTGATTTAGGAGGTGAAAAAAGAGCTATTGCCAGCTTTATGACCGAATATATTTATAATCTGATGCACGGAGATTTATATGCGTCACTGACTGGCAAACACGAGAATCCTTATCGCAAGTCTTCTTCTGTGAAAATTATTTGTAGTTTCGGCATTGATAACGTACTCGCTCAAGCCTTTGGCAAAAATTTAATAGCAAAAGGATTGGACGATTATAAAGCTGATGATGGATTTTTAATTAACTACTTTTTTAATTTAGAAGGTCAAAAGTTTTCTACTAGTCGGCGGCACGTGATATGGGCTTCTGATATTGTTACCAAAACTCCTGCCAATAGTGATGGTGTACGACTTTACTTATCACTAAATCAACCTGATGTTCCTGATAAGAACTTTGATATAGAAGCATTTTTGTCATTATATAATCGGATTCTGGTGGAACAACTCAATCCCAAATTGACTCTAGCATTTACTACATTGCGTTCTGTGAAATCACGGTTAGATTATCAGTTTGAGGATACAATGAATATGCTTATCTCCGCCATTGCGGATTTTTACATTCAACAAGACCAGGCAATCTCGGATAATCATCTCCATGCAGTTGCGATCGCCGAGCAGTTGTTAGAATGGATTAAGTATGCTGCTAACATTGAGGACTCACCAACTGCAGCGTACTGGTGGCTAAAGGGGCTAGCTCTGTTGGGTTATCCCATCATGCCGGAGCTTACCAGTTGTATTTGGTCACAACTAGCAACTTCTAAAATTCCCTTAGTTACAGAATTTCTTGAGGACTGCTGCTTAAGCTTGAATCAGCAACCCTTTGAGCAGTTTCAACCCTTGACTCGGTCTAGCATTGCACAATGCTTGCCCCATACACTACAAACAGTATAGCCACTCTTGAGAAAATTCAAAAATCCAAACTGGTTTAGATCAATATCAAACTTGGAGATCTGAAATTGTTCCTACCCACAAGCACATCACATCATTTCACATCTGAGTTCGCCCGTAAAAAGCAGTTGCTCCCTGAAGAACTTTCAGCCCTGGTTTTCTCTCATGGCAGTATGAAATTACGTTACTATGCGCCCCAGGAAGAGGACAGGCAAATTGCTCACGCTCAGGATGAATTATACATTGTGATTTCCGGCAGTGGTTTTTTTGAACAAAATGGTAAAGAACATTCTTTTCAACCCCATGATGTAATTTTTGTACCAGCTGGAGTTGATCATCGGTTCACGAACTTTACTGAAGATTTTGCTACATGGGTGATTTTTTATGGTTCTCCCGGTGGAGAACTGAAGTTATCTTAGGTAGGTAAACCACCAAAAACAAAACCCCCTCTAAATAAATAGAGGGGGTTTTTATTTGAAATATAGCCCTGGCATCGAGCTATTGTGACAGAGGGCAACCCCTCAACTATCGTCGCCGCAGCAGCGTTTCACCTCTGAGTTCGGGAAGGGATCAGTGTGGTTCCACCGCGCCATAGACACCAGGAAAATCCTTTGGGAAGTCAAAAGTCAAAAGTCAAAAGTCAAAAATAAGAAAATTTGAAATCTGAGTTTTAACATGACAAAACCCTGAAGACTGCAAGTAACGCGAAACCAAAAAATAATGATGAGGTCAAGCCCTCGGTCTATTAGTACCCCTCTGCTACATACATTACTGTACTTCCACATAGAGCCTATAAACGGGTGTTCTGCCCGTGACCTTACCCACTTAAAGTGGTGAGAACACTCATCTTGA